>JAAZML010000049.1 GCA_012798835.1 Clostridium sp. | reverse complement strand
AGGGCAGCAAAGCTCACATTCCCGAATATCATTATATCGTTATTTGATATTATTTCCATGCCCTCGTACACACTTCCACCAGAACTTCCAGTCCTCTTTCTTCGTCAAGGGCCTCTAACTCAATGTTGTCATTTTCAGAAGCCATAACAATATGATTTACCTCCATACCATTTATAATAAGCCTTACTTCCCCGTGCGGGTTTATTAGGGGAGGCATCCCGCTACCTATTTGGTTTTTGACAAATACCTGCCCGTCAACTATCCATACATACCCATCCTCGTTTATTTTAATTGCCTCTCCGATGTCAGTACCTTTTTTCATCCTTTGCTCACCTCTACTGATTATTGGATTCCAATTATAATCAAATTTATTTCCAGGTATCCAAAATTTATATCGTAATTTTTAGGATTTAATTTAGCATTATTGGGTTTTTTATGTATTTTTCCCCGAACATTCCGCCCCAGATTCTTCCCCGTTTTTCACATCGAAATACCTAAACAGCAGGTCTTTTTCACTTCCTTTTAATATTTCAAGACATTCATAATCCCTTTCAAGCCTTTTTAAAATATCCATGGTATCATCAACAGAATCCATATCAAGTATCGTGAGCTTTCCTCCCGGCATAAGTTTCCTTATAAAATCCCTAGGCAGGACACTTCTTAGCACTCCCTCAATGGTTTCCCCCTGGTTTTTTACAACAAGTACGAGCTTTATCATACAATTTTTATATTTCCTATTTTGCTTCACAAATAGCGCTGTCTCATGTATTAGTGTTATAAAGCCATAAGCTGCAAGAACGCAAACCGATATTTCTATAAAAATTTGTAGCATAAAAACACCCCCTACAACAGTTTATGTAATAACACATTTGACTGTTACAGGGGGTGTATGGTTTTTTATTATTGTCTAATATTTACTAATAGTGTCTTTTAACTGCTCTGCCCTATCAACCTTTTCCCATGAAAGCCCCAAATCTTCCCTTCCAAAATGTCCGTAGGCGGCAAGCTGCTTGTAAATGGGCCTTCTAAGCTCAAGAGTCTTAATTATGCTAGCAGGCCTTAGGTCAAAAGTCTCTAAAACACATTCTTCAATTTTCTCTTCTGGTACAGTAGATGTACCAAAGGTATCAACCCTAACTGATACAGGTTTTGCAACACCTATTGCGTAGGCAAGTTGTACCTCGCACTTTTTGGCAAGCCCTGCGGCGACAATATTTTTCGCGACATAGCGAGCGGCATACGCAGCGGAACGATCCACTTTCGTAGGATCTTTCCCCGAAAAGGCCCCTCCCCCATGTTTAGCATAACCGCCATATGTATCTACGATTATTTTTCTTCCTGTCAGCCCCGCATCACCCTGGGGGCCTCCAACAACAAACCGCCCCGTAGGGTTTACAAGGTACCTTGTTTTTTCATCCAGCAAATCAGAGGGTATAATTGGCTTTATAACATGCTTTATAATATCCTCTTCAATGGTATCTCTATCTACTTCAGGACTATGTTGTGTAGATATTACTACGGTATCAACCCGCACTGGGCTATCCCCATCATATTCCACCGTAACCTGGGATTTACCATCGGGTCTTAAATAATCCAATGTACCGTCTTTTCTAATATCGCTAAGGCGTTTTGTCAGCTTATGTGCCAATGAAATAGGCATGGGCATAAGTTCGGGCGTTTCGTCGCATGCAAAACCGAACATCATTCCCTGATCACCGGCACCCATATCCTCAATTTTCTCATCGGTTATATCACCCGTTTTTACTTCCAAAGCCCTATCTACACCCATCGCAATATCTGGTGATTGCTCATCGATCGAAGTCAAAACAGCACAGGTATCACAGTCAAAACCATATTTTGCTCTGTCATATCCTATCTCCTTTATTGTCCTTCTTACAACCTTTGGTATGTCTATATAGCAATTCGTTGTTATCTCTCCTGCTACTAAAACAAGCCCCGTGGTAACGGAAGTCTCACATGCTACCCGAGCCGTGGGATCCTTTGAAAAAATTTCGTCTAATATTGCATCGGATATCTGGTCGCAGATTTTGTCCGGGTGACCTTCCGTAACCGATTCCGATGTAAACAATTTCTTTGCCATCGCTGTTTCACTCCATCTTTTGTTAAAACTTTTATTGTCTTCCTTTGTATATGCTGCAGCACGCAAATAAAACTTATGCGTTTGCATATAACTCTTCAAATTCACTGCCTTCAATCTTCTCTTTTTCAATTAGTACATTCGCTATAGCATGAAGCTTATTTATGTTTTCCTTTAATATACCAATAATCCTCTGGTAACAGGAATCAATTATGTGCTTAACTTCCCGATCTATTTGTGCCGCTACCTCTTCACTGTAATTTCTAGCCTGGGCCAAATCTCTGCCAATAAACACTTCATCGCTTTCGTTCCCAAATACTAAATTGCCCAGCTTATCACTCATACCATACTTAGTTATCATACTCCTTGCTATTCCGTTAGCCCTTTTTAAATCGGAATATGCCCCGGTGCTTATTTCACCCAAAACCACTTCCTCAGCCGCCCTGCCACCAAGGGAAACTATTATTTTTTCAAGTAGATGAGCTTTTGTATCATAATCTTTATCCTCATCGGGTTTATATGCTGTAAAACCGCCGGCCATGCCCGAGGGTATAATAGATATCCTATCTACCTTATCGGTTGTAGATACAGCCTTGACAGCTATGGCATGACCTGCTTCATGGTAAGCCGTAAGCTTCTTTTCTTCGTCACTTATCACCCTGCTTCTCTTTTCAGGCCCAATAATAACCTTAAAGACAGCTTCTTTTACTTCCGACATGGTTATCATTGCTTTCTTTACTCTTGCCGCAAGCAATGCCGCCTCATTAAGAAGATTTTCCAGATCTGCGCCGGTAAAACCGGGAGTACTCTTGGCCAATTCACCCAGCTTTACATCCTCCGCCAAAGGCTTGCCCCTAGCATGGACCTTTAGAATTTCCTCTCTTCCCTTTATATCCGGCAAACCCACAACAACCCTTCTATCAAAACGTCCCGGTCTTAGCAATGCAGGATCTAATATATCCGGTCTATTTGTGGCAGCAAGAATTATTACGCCTTCATTTACGCCAAACCCATCCATTTCCACTAAAAGCTGATTCAGCGTTTGTTCACGTTCATCATGTCCTCCACCCAAACCTTCACCCCTATGCCTTCCCACCGCATCAATCTCGTCAATAAAAACAATACAAGGGGAATTCTTTTTTGCCTGCTCAAATAGATCTCTAACCCTTGAGGCACCAACCCCCACAAACATTTCAACAAAATCCGAACCGCTTATGGTGAAAAAGGGTACACCCGCCTCCCCCGATACTGCCTTTGCTAGAAGGGTTTTACCGGTACCAGGCGGACCTACTAATAGTACGCCTTTTGGTATTCTCGCTCCCAATTCCAGAAATCTTTTTGAGTCCTTAAGAAATTCAACAATTTCCATCAGTTCTTCTTTTTCCTCATCAGCCCCTGCAACATCCCTAAAGGTGACCTTTTTTTTGTCGTCAACCATCATCTTTGCCCGACTCTTCCCAAAGGACATCACACGGTTTCCGCCTCCTCCTTGGGATTGTTGTAAAAAGAAAACCCAAAACAAAACTATAATGACCGTCAGCACAAGTATTGGCACAATCTGAATCCACCATGGCGGGGCTTGAGGCGGATCCGAGTCAAAATCCAGCATCTCTTGGCGTATCAGTTCGTTGACTTCATCCATAAAAACTGCTGTATCGGGTATAAATACATACTGATCCTTTTGTTTTTTGTCTTTATACTGAACAAGAGCCTTATCCCCTTTTAATACAATTTCTTGAACCTTTCCGTCGTGTATATCCCTTATAAGATCCGAATACCTTTGTTTTTTGGTATCCGTCCCACTTTGGATAAGTACCAGAAAAGCTAATAATATAACGGTAAGTATTATATAAAAGCTTATATTTTTAAAATGTTTCAAGAAGCTTCCCTCCCTATATTAGATCTATTTGCGATACACATTCCTAGTGATTCTTCTAAATCCCATTTCAGTGGGATAGATCTTAATTATTTATTACATTATATTAACATAACGGTTTCCAAAACACAAGAAAACCTTTAGCTATAATGTCAAATTTCATCCTCGTCCTTGTAAACCCAAGGTTTTAAAACACATACATCCGCAAGGTTTCTATATTTTCCCCCATAATCTAGTCCATAGCCTACTACAAATTTATCTGGTATGGTTATACCCTTATATTCGATGCCTATTTCAACCTTCCTGCGGGAGGGTTTATCAAGGGCTGCACATACGCTAACCCTTTTGGGTCCCCTGGCTTTAAAAAGATTTTTGAGGTAATGTAGAGTAAGTCCCGTATCTACAAGATCCTCAACGATAAGAACATGTTTGTTGGTTATGTCGATATCAATATCCTTAATTATTCGAACTACCCCAGAGGATCTAGTAGAACTACCATAACTTGATACCGAAATGAAGTCCATATCAATGGGTATAGTTATTTGCCTTATTAAATCAGCAAAAAAAACTATCCCCCCTTTTAATACTCCGATAAGGACAAGTTCCTCCCCTTTATAATCTTGAGATATTCTTTTTCCCAGTGCTTTTGCGCTGGTCTTTAAACACTCTCGATCCACCAAAACCTCATCAATTTCCCCCGTCATTCCCTTCCTCCTACAATAATACTTTTGTGACCATTTCAAACATGGTCTTTTATTTTATCATAACCGGTTCTATAAATGTACCGGATTGTTTTCCCGCCTATTCTAAATTGTGTCTTCCGTCCCCGAAAGATAATCTTAATACAGTTTTAGTATTTTCAGTTACTTTAAATTTATCACTTATTTTATATCCTATTATCCATACAATTTCTCTTCCTTTTGAAATAAGTGGTATAGAATCCCTTGTCTGCCTTGGAATCTTATTATCAATAAAAAATTCTTTCAGCTTTTTTGTTCCGATTGAGTAAAGTGGTTTAAAAACATCTCCTTCCTCCCGATGTCTTACATAGATGGGGCCCCCTATCTTCTCATAATCAAAAAACTGGGTAATACCCCCATCCCCAGTTTCTGTAAAATTTTTTGTATCCAAAACCCCATCCACTATACCAGCGTCTATGTGTTTATTTATTTCATCAATAAACACAGTACCTGGTATTTGGATCTTTTTATTGAAAATAGGGTTTTTCTCTTGTTCACCCTCAATATATATTTTCAAAATATTATAGGATTTTGCAGCCCTTACTCCTTTGGGCAGTTGTATCACCGCTCCCGTCCTTCCAGCGATTGCAAGTTCTACCACACTTTCAATATGTTTGCTTCCAATGCCTTTTAGATCTCCTTTAGTCCCCCCTATAGCGTTACGAATAATCCTTTTTGCTGCAGCAATGGGGTGTTTTTTTAAAACCTTAATATCCAGAGATATTCCTACCCCGTCACCGTCTAATTTTGCTTCATTGTATATTTGGTCGATCTGCTGTTCTATGAAAAAATTGTCGTCCTTTATCAAGCGTGCCATCTTGTTTATGCTATTTGTAATATTAGTTTTAAACAAATGATCAATATAGGGAATTAGATCTAGTCTTACGCGGTTTCGGGTGTAAATGCTCTCTAGATTTGAGCTATCAATCCTGGGATTTAAATTATGCTTTTTACAGTAGCCCTCTATGGCAGATCTTTCAACTCCCAGAAGGGGTCTTATTACTGCGCCCCTTTTGTATTCCATTCCCTGGAGCCCATTTAAACCAGAACCCCTTATTATATTCATCAAGACCGTTTCGGCCTGATCGTTCTTATTGTGTGCAACAGCGATCCTGCCTGCACCGTATCTATCGGCCATAAGGTTAAATGTTTTATACCTTTCTTCCCTGCCGGCCTCTTCCAAAGAAATTTTCTGTTTTTGGGCCGACTTTTTTATATCAATGCGAACAATTTCCAATCTGATATCCAGTACCGCACAAATCCGCTCTACATACCTTTCATCTTCCAAAGCTTCCCCGGCTCTTAGCATATGATTAATATGGACTGCTGTAAGCTCTATTTGCATACACTCTTTTAAGGTATGTAAAATATGCAAAAGGCATATAGAGTCTGCTCCACCCGATACACCTACTATTAGACCTTCGCCTTTTTTAATAAGTTCGTACTTTTTAATGGTTTCTTTTACTTCTCTGATCATATGAAATATCCCTGCATCATCCTCTGAATTTTTCAAGGTTTGCAAACTTTGTATACTGACCTAACCAAGCAAGTTCCACAACCCCTGTTGAGCCGTTCCTATGCTTTGCAATTATAACTTCTGCGATGTTCTTCTTTTCGGTTTCGGGATTATAATAATCATCCCTGTAAAGAAACATTACAATATCTGCATCCTGCTCTATCGCCCCTGACTCTCTTAAATCACTAAGTATCGGCCTGTGATCAGCTCTTTGCTCCGGTGCACGGCTCAACTGGGAAAGGGTTAGTACAGGGACATCAATCTCTTTTGCCAATATTTTCAACGACCTCGAAATCTCGGATATCTCCTGCTGGCGATTCTCTCCCCTGCCTCTGCCCTGCATTAGTTGGATATAATCTATAACAATCAAACCTAAATCTTTTTCAATTTTGAGTTTTCTGCATTTCGCCCTTATCTCGGTCACGGAAATACCCGGGGTATCGTCTATGTAGACAGGAGCATCCGATAATGGGCCTAGTGCCCTGGCAACCTTTTGCCAGTCATTATCATCAAGTTTCCCTGTCCTTATCTTCTGACTATCCACCATGGCCTCAGAACACAACATTCTATTTACAAGCTGCTCCTTTGACATCTCTAAACTAAATACCGCCACCGGCACTCCCCCATGGATGGCAACATGCTGTGCAATATTGAGTACAAAAGAGGTTTTACCCATAGCCGGCCTTGCCGCTATCAAAACGAGATCGGATTTTTGAAGCCCTGAGGTCTTAAAATCAAGATCACTAAAACCAGTAGGTATACCCGTTACATGGCCTTTGTTGTTGTATAACTCCTCCAGACGGTTAAAAGTATCTACCAGTACTTCTTTTATGAGGGCAAACCCTTGGGTATTCCTTTTTTGCATAACATCGAAAATACTCTGCTCGGCTTTGTCCAAAACATAGGAAACCTCTTCGGATGCTTCGTAACCCATATTAACTATTTCGGAGGAAACTCTTATGAGCTTCCTTAGTATGGATTTTTCCTCTACTATACCTGCGTAATGCTTTGCATTGGCGGTTGTGGGAACACTGTTTGCCAAATATGCAAGGTACTCCAAACCCCCAATAGAATCTAGGGTGCCCCTTGCCTTTAGCTGTTCTGAGATTGTTATTAAATCAATTGGCTCCGCCCTTTCGTAAAGATCAATAACCGCCTCGAATATTTCCTTATGATCATCCCTATAAAAATCCTGACCGGAGATCACCTCCGTAACACTTGACAATACCTCCTTGTCAAGAAGGAGTGCACCCAAAACCGATTGTTCCGCCTGAATATTTTGCGGAGGTATCCTGCCTAATGTGCCCAAATCCATATATTATCACTCATCCTGCTCAATTTTTACTGTTAATTTTGCACTGACACCTGCATAGAGCCGGATATCCGCCTTATAGCTGCCCAAAGATTTTATAGCATCGCCAAGAGAAATTCTCTTTCTGTCAATGTTAATATTGTGATGCTTTTCCAAATAATCCGATATATCCTTTCCTGTAATCGAACCAAAAAGCTTCCCATTTTCTCCTGCCTTTACCTTGAAGGTTACCTTAATTTTATCTATCTTTTTTGCAAGTCCTTTTGCCTGTGCCAGCTCGCGTTCCCTTTTATTTTCTTCGGCCTGCCTTTTTGTCTTCATAATATTCATATTCTTAGGTGTGGCCTCTACAGCCAATCCCCGGGGTATTAAAAAGTTTCTGGCATATCCGTCATTTACGTTTACCAGCTCCTCCTTGCTCCCCAATCCCTTAATATCTTCTTTTAAAATAACTTTCATAATAAGACCCTCCCTAATACTCGACTATTTTCGGTATCCATATTTTATACCTTAGTCCTTGTCCTCGTATTTATAATAATATCAGAAATCTATTAGTTGTGCTCATTGTCTTCATCAAAATATTCGTCTATAGCAAAAATAAGGCGCTTTTTAGCTTCCTCGGCACTCGTATCCTGAAGCTGTGCCCCTGCAACGGTCATATGTCCCCCGCCGCCGAGCTTTTCTAAAATAACCTGTACGTTTACATCCCCTAGAGATCTCCCGCTTATGGCTATGCCACTACTTATATGGCTCATTACAAAGGCCGCATTAAGTTCTGCTAGGCTTACAAGCTGATCGGCGGCTTGGGCCGCTACCAGGGCTGCATTTTCCATATCCGGAGGACAAATAGATATAGCCATGTTATCTCTTACTATCCTTGCCTCTTTTACAACGCTTGCTATATTTATGTACGTTTCGATATCATTTTGAAACAACTGTTTTACATGGACGGTGTCCACCCCTTGCCTTCTTAAAAAGGCCGCTGCCTCAAATGTTCGCACCCCGGTTTTCAGGGTGAAGTTTTTTGTATCCACTACTATCCCAGCATAAAGTGCCTCGGCCTCAACAGGGTAAAGTTTTATTTTTTCCTCTACATACTGTAATATCTCGGTAACCAACTCACAGGTGGAGGATGCGTAAGTTTCCTGATACGTCAAAACTGCTTCCTGCAGGTAATCTGCACCTCTTCTATGGTGATCGATAACAACAATCTGATCGCTGTATTTTAAAAGCTCAGGCTCCTCGGTAAAAGATGGTCTATGCGTATCTACAACCACCAGCAAAGTCTTTTTTGTTATTTTATCGAGGGCTTCACTGCCTGATATGAATAATTCGTTGTATTGATCGCTTTCTTCTATTCTGGATATCAAATCATCTATTGTAGGGTTGGAGCTGTTTAAAACAATATTTGCTTTTTTGCCCATATTGTCTGCAATTCTATAAATGCCCAAAGCAGAACCCAAGCTATCTATATCACAGTTGCTATGCCCCATTACCAATACATCCGGTGCCTGCTCAATGAGCTGACGCAGAGCATGGGCGATAACTCTGGCCTTGACCCTTGTCCTTTTCTCCATCTCCCTAGTCTTTCCGCCAAAAAACGTAATATCCTCTCCGTTTTTTACAACCACCTGATCGCCGCCCCTGCCCAAAGCAATATCTAGGGATGCCGTAGCAAATCGCAGTTTTTCAAGCAGTGATTGGCTGCCTACACCAATTCCCATCGTAAGCGTTACCGGTATATTATTGCCCATATCAATTTCCTTGACCGAGTCTAAAAGATCAAACTTTTTTTCCTCAAAGTTCTTTAGATGTTTAAAGTCAAAGATAAATAGGTATTTATCCCTTTCAAACTTCTTCACTATGCCATTTGTATACCCCATCCAGCGGGTTATTTTCGAGTCAATCTCTGCAAGAATCTGGGCACCTTTATGATCCTCTATGCTTTGCATTAGATCATCATAATTATCTATTACGATAATACCTACTGTTGTTCTTTCTTCCTCATACTTTTTTTTGATTTCAACCAGCTCAGTGTTGTCGATCAGATACATCATTATTATAAAACCACCCTCGTTTATCTTGTTGTCAACCTTGGCAAGATTCCCAAGTATGTGGTAGTTTCTATCGTTGATCGCTACCTCTCTTGTAAAACTCATTTCCCTGTTTTGGGATAGGTTTTTGGGTTTGAGATCTTTAATAAAGGTGTGTATCATTTTTTCTAGAAGTTCCTCACCATCAAATAATCCTTTAAAGGAAGAGTTGTACCAGATTATGGTTCCGTCCAGCTCAATAACCACCAAAGGCATAGGAAAATTAAGTAGCGTATCCTTGGAGGCGGTATCAATGTTAAACGTTAGATTTTCTATGTACCTTGTTAGCTCCCGTTGCCTTAGGTAATTGGATCTGAAATTATAATACAGAAGAAATAAAAATAATATAAACCCTGGTATTGCTGCTACAAATTCTAAAACTGCAACTAAAATCAACAAAATAAATATTACAAAAAGATAAAAACTAGCTTTCGGTACAAATAATCCGGAAATTTTTTTTCTATCCATCACTCTACTCCCATATATTTATAAACCTTCTAATGCTTGTTTAAGGCCCTTGAGGATTTTAAATGTTTGGATAATTCGGTCAAATCCCCGTAGTACTTTTCTACATCGTGCTCCTGTAGAATCCCAAGCCTGATTTTGCTGCGTATCTTCATCTCTATAGAGTTATAGCTTACGCCCAAACGTCTGCCTAGCATATAGGATATTAAAATTATGTTGGATAAGGTCTCAGAGATGGACTCGTGTATTTCCTCCCGTACACCATTTACCAATGCCTTGAAAAGATCAGCTATATCAGTAAGAAGCTCACTTTTTAGCCACCCAATAATTTTAATATTCCTTGTAATATCAATTTCTCTGTCAAAGAACGCCATGTAACCACTCCAGCATACATATTATTTCGGCTTGCGGTGCAAACCCGCATTTGGCATATTATCCATATGTTCCATATATTATACCACCAAAATAATACCGTGTGGGGCATTTCCCGAAAGAATTCAAAATTGCTTTCCAAACTTAGGGTAGGACCCTAAAAACTTGTAAAAGGATGTTTTTCTTTTGACCATCGTAAGGGCATCTCTTACATCTTCGTCCTCGGCATGTCCTTCGATATCAACAAAAAATATATATCTGCCCAGCTTTCTTTTGGCAGGCCTTGACTCTATCCGGGTCATATTTATATCCCATAAGCTAAATATGTCCAATACCTTATACAGACTTCCGGGTTTATCCTCTGTTGAAAAAACTATCGAAGTCTTGTTTTCTTTGCCCCGCTTTGCCTTGGACAAGGATATAACAATAAACCTTGTAAGATTATTATCATTGTCCTGGATGGCCCGCTCAAGTACATCCAGCCCATATACCGATGCTGCAGCCAATGAAGCCAATGCGGCCTTACCGCCCCCGCCTTCGGCTACCTCCTTTGCCGCCTCCGCAGTACTGTAAAGATATTTTATCTTTGCATTTGAAAGCTTTGAATCTAGGTATTTGCGACATTGTCCAACGGCTTGGGGATGTGACAGGACATATTTTATATCCTTAAGACCCGTTCCCTTTTTTACAAGGAGGTTCTGATTTATCGCAATGACCATCTCCGCCACGATTCTAATATTGTTGTCCGCAACCAGCATATCCATTGTGGCACTTACTGCCCCCTCCAGCGAATTTTCTATAGGGACTATAGCCTCATCGATTTCACTGTTTGAAACGGCTACAATCAGCTCCGTTATGGTATTGTAGGTTATTCCTTCGCCCCCGCCGTTTTCCTTTGCATAAACATTCATTGCCTCTTGGGAAAACGTACCTTTGGGGCCTAAAAAGCCTATTCTTTTCATATATAGTACACACCTGAAATATTATTTACAGCTTTTAAAACTGCCACATATTATAATAACATCAATCAGACATTTTTCCAACCGATATAAAAAACGTTGCAGATTAAGCTATGGCACACTCCCAGTATAGATATATACACAACGGTAATTTTATTGATAAAGGCAGCCTGGCTAATACCCGTTTTGTAAAAACTCAAATCCGTACCCCTTGATATATATTTTTCTAAATGTTATTATTTATATTGAGTTTTTTAACGATATATAAATATAGTTCGTGATTTAAATATCGTATTTCTTGTATTTTGTTTACCCAGCTTGTGTTTTTTAATATATGAGTTATGCTTCCACACCCCTTTTTGAAAGAAATAGCATAAATAAATCCAGATAGGAAATAAATACACACGCAAGGTGGTGAGCTAATGTCAATAGATGTAATCAAAAACATTAAAAGAATCGAAGCCGAAGCCGACGAAATTAGAAAAAAGTCTTTGGAGGACTCGCGACAAATCCTTTCTGATGCATCTGCCCAATCTAATCAGCTTCTTGAAAAATCCTTGATGGCAGCAGAAAATGAAGCAAAAGATATTATTATTCAAGCACGGAAGCAAGCAAATTCCGAAATAGAAAAATACAATAACAAAATTTCTTCCGAGTGCGAGGCAATAAAAAAAGATGCAAGGGTAAATTTGGATAAGGCGGCAGAGATAATTATAGGAAGGGTAGTGAGATCTGGTGGCAGTAGTTAAAATGAACAAAATTTCCCTTTTGGGTCTTGGTACCGACAAGGAGCGTATACTAGAAAACCTTATGAAGCTGGGGGTTGTCGAAATCGAAGACCTAAGCGAGAACACCTCCGCCGATAAGTGGGGTGACTTGGTAGACAGCGATGGGGATCAAAGGACTGTTCAGGAAATCGAAGCACATATTGAAGGAATTTCCGCCATAATAGATTACCTTTCCCCTTATGATACCCGCAAAAAAGGTTTGTTTTCATCTAAGCGCAATATAAGCATTAGCGACTATAAAAACATTTTAGAAAACCGTGGGAAGCTTTTATCTATCGTTGATGAAATAAACCGATACGATAAACTCCTTTTGAACCTAAAAACAGAAAAGAATAAAAACTCCAATTTAATATTGAGTCTAAAACCTTGGGAAAATGCAAGTATACCCTTTGAATTGACTTCAACAAAAACCAGTACTGTCTTATTCGGGGTAACCCCTAAGTCATCGGACATATATAAGATGGAGCAATCTCTGTCGGAGGAAATACCCGAATGCCATTTTGAAGTCATCGGCTCGGACAAGGATCAGCATTATCTACTTTTAGTGTATCTGGCATCCGAGGAAGAAACCCTCAATGGGATATTAAAACAATACAGTTTCCAAAAGGTGTCTTTTGATGGGCTGGAGGGTACCGCAAAGCACAATATCCAAGAAGCAAAATCGAGGATTGATAGTGTAGAAAGTGAAATCGAAGAAATCGAAAGTAAAATGACTTCCTTTTTGGGATATAAAGATGACCTTGAGGTCTTGCATGATAATATGCTGATTGAAAGGGATAGAAAAAGGATTCTCGAAAACCTTATAAAAACAGAAAGAGTGTTTATGCTCAAGGGCTGGTTGCCAGAAAATACTTCCGAACAGGTTAAAACCCATATGGAGAAAAACTGCGATTGTTTTGTAGATATTATAGAGCCCAAAAACGATGAAGAATTTCCGGTTCTTCTTGTCAATAACGATCTGGGTAAATCTGTAGAGTCTATAACCAATATGTACAGTCTCCCAAATTCTAGAGAAATAGATCCCAACACTATAATGGCACCCTTTTTTATATTGTTCTTTGGCTTGATGCTGGGCGATGGGGGTTACGGTGCCTTAATGTCCATATTCTCTATGCTGGTAATAAAACTTTTAAAACCCGATGAAAGTATCCGAAGGTTTATGAAACTTATGTTTTATTGCGGTATATCAACAATGGTTTGGGGGCTTTTGTTTGGGGGCTGGTTTGGCATTCCAAATATACCGGCCTTATGGTTTAACCCCGTGAACGATCCTGAAATGCTTCTTAGCTATTCATTGCTTTTTGGGGTGTTTCACATATATGCCGGGCTCGCTGTACGCGCTGCAAACCTGATAAGAGAAAAAAAGTATCTCGACATTGTGTTCGATGTATTGTTCTGGTATATTATTTTTACGGGATTTGCTCTGTATCTCCTGCCTTACGTTCCCAAGATTGATGTTGATTCGGTAGGTTGGCTTGTAGATATAGGTAAATACCTTCTTATAGTAGGAGCAGTTCTTTTAACACTGACTCAGGGACGCAAAAACAAAAATATTTTTGCGAAGCTAGGCGGCGGTGTTGCAAGCCTTTATGATTTAATCAGCTTTATGAGCGATATCCTGTCTTACTCTAGACTTTTGGCTTTGGGTCTTGCCACCTCGGTTATTGCATCTATTGTAAATCAAATGGCGGCCATGCTAGGTTTTGACAATATATTTAAGATAGTTTTAGTTATAGCCGTCCTACTGGCAGGCCATACCATCAATTTTGCAATCAATGCTCTAGGGGCTTATGTTCATTCTAGCAGACTTCAGTATATTGAGTTTTTCGGAAAGTTCTACAAGGGCGGAGGTACATCCTTTGAACCCTTTAAAGCCAATACAAAATATATTAATTTAAAACATTAGGAGGTAAACAATCATGGGTGATTTTATTCAAAATTTCGGTGGGGATCTTCTGGCTATTTTAGGGGCTGCAATAGCCTTCGTCCTTGCAGGCATAGGCTCTTCAAGGGGCGTCTATATGGCTGGGGAAGCAGGAGCAGGAGTAATAACTGAAGAACCCGGAAGATTTGGGGCTGTCATGGTTTTACAAGCTCTACCTAGTACACAGGCAATCTACGGGTTTGTTATTGCGTTTTTGACTCTTCAAAAAATTACATCCGTATCTTTGCCTGTAGAGAGCGGTCTTTTGCTTTTTATAGCAGGTCTTCCCATTGGAATCATAGGTCTTGTCTCGGGTATATTGCAAGGAAAGGTTGCAACTGCGGGAATTCATATGGTAGCCAAAAGACCTGATGGCATGGGCAGAGGAATCGTACTTGCCCTTATGGTTGAAATGTTTGCCATCATCGGCTTTATAATATCCATACTCATGCTAGGTAAGGTTTAATTTTTATACTCCGCAATGCTTGGCAGTGATGGAGCTATTTAATTTTCAAAAAACTTTATTCCCTCCAAGCCTTCTAATTTGTGGGCTTGGAGGATCTATAAATTGATATGACTTTTCAAAAGTTCGATTTGATAATACGTAAAAGGGAGTGTTCCCCTATGACAGGTGTAGAAAAAATAAAAGAGAGGATTCTTGAAGAGGCACAAAGCCAGGCAAAGGAAGTTATAAAACGTGCCCAAGATCAGTCCGCCGATATAATAGAGGCTGCACAAAAGGAAGCTGATCTAAAGAAAAAAGATATCCTTGAAAAGGCTGAACTGGAAGCCGCTGAGCTAAAAAAAAGACTCCGCGCGGTGGCAGAGCTGGAGGCTAGAAAGAAAAAACTTTGGGCCAGACAGCAAGTCATACAAGAAGCCTTTGATAAAGCCACCGAAAAACTAGAGAAATTAACAGACAGCGAGTACGAGGAAATCATCACAAATATGTTGGTCGCCTCGGTTAAAAGCAAGAATGAGGAAGTTATATTATCTGCAAAAGACAAAAGGAGACTGTCCCCCGATTTTATACAAAAAATCAACAAAAGGCTTTCCTCCGAAAAAACAAAAAGTAATCTAACCCTCTCAAAGGAAGAAAGGAATATCGGTGGAGGCTTTATTTTAAAATCCGAAGATATTGAAACCAACAATTCCTTTGAAGCATTAATAAAAATGCAAAGAGAAAAGATAGAGTCAGAGGTCGTAAAAACTCTGTTTTAGGAGTATATTTATTAACCGCTGCAAAAGGAGGGATGAAATTTGTCAAAGCGAAAGAAAATTAATAAATTGGATTATAATTATGCGGTAGCAAGAATACGTGCCATCGAAAGGGATCTTTTAGATGACTCCAAATTTGATAGGATGATCGAAGCTAAATCACCGGAGGAAGCACTCAAGGTTCTTCTTGATGCAGGCTATGGCATCGGCACGGATATTAAATCCGCATCTGAATACGAAAATATTTTAAGATCCGAACATAAAAAGGTTTATAAGCTTTTGAATGAGCTTGTCCCGGGTCAGGAAATAATAAATATGTTTTTGTTGTCCAATGACTACCACAATATAAGGGTAATCCTAAAATCCGAATTTTCCGATAAAGATGAGCCCGACATATTAATTGAACCGGGCACTATCCCTATAAGCGATCTTAAATTAATGATAAAAGATAGGGATATGGATAAAATGCCCCCGATCATGAAAAAAGCAATTGACGGGTGTCTGGATACCTACGGCAAAACCCACGATCCTCAAATAATCGATCTTATTTTGGATAAAGCATTGTACCACCATATGCTTAGCATCTCAAATTCTTTCGATAATAGCTTCATAAACGAGCTTGTTACCGCCTTTGTGGATCTTGCCAATATAAAAATTTTCTTGAGGATCCGAAATATCAGAAAATCGTGGGATTTTCTAAAAAAAATTCTTATCCCCGGTGGAAGTATCGATATTGATGTGTTTGTCCGGGGCTTCGATATGACCCTAGAGGAATTTTTCGAAGATATAAAGAATGTGCATTATGGTGCTTTCCTTGAAAAAGGATTGGAAGACATAAACAAAACCGAGAGCCTTACAGGATTTGAAAAGCTATCCGACAACTTTATAAATTCCCTTATTAAAAAAGCAAGATATATAACATTTGGCATTGAGCCTTTAATTGGATATCTTATGGCAAAGGAGACCGAAATTAAAAATGCACGGATTATTATGGTTGGAAAAATAAACAATATTCCCAATGATATTGTCAAAGAAAGGCTGAGGGAAGCTTATGTATAAAGTCGGAATAATAGGCGATAAAGATAGTGTCTTAGGCTTTAAAGCTATTGGTATATCAGTGTTTCCCGTTACAACCCCCCAGGAAGCCGAGGACGCATTAAAACAAATGTCCAGAGAACAATATGCTGTAATATACATCACAGAACAAATTGCTAAAGATATTACGTCCGCAATAAGCCGATATAGTCAAGAAAGATTTCCCGCAATTATACCAATCCCCGGAAATCAGGGGTCTTTGGGGATAGGGATGTCAGGGCTAAAAAGAAATGTGGAAAGAGCTGTCGGTGCAGATATACTCTTTAGAGATGAATAAATAGGATAGGCTGTTACAAAACTTTTTTGAAGGAAGGGATGAAACGTGAGCCAGGGAACGATAGTTAAAGTCTCCGGACCTTTGGTAATTGCCGAGGGTATGCGAGATGCAAATATGTTTGACGTTGTACGTGTAAGTAAGAGCCGTCTAATCGGCGAAGTAATAGAAATGCATGGAGATAATGCCTCCATCCAAGTATACGAGGAAACAGCCGGTCTGGGCCCGGGTGAACCTGTGGTTTCTACCGGTGCTCCCCTAAGTGTGGAGCTGGGTCCTGGGCTTATTGAAAATATTTTCGACGGTATCCAAAGGCCCCTTGAAACTATGAGGAAAATGGTTGGGAGCAATATCACAAGGGGTATTGATGTTACTTCTTTGGATAGAAAGAAAAAATGGAAATTTGAGCCTGTCTTAAAAAAAGGTGCAAAGGTCTCAGCGGGTGATGTAATAGGCAAGGTTCAGGAAACTCCTGTGGTGGAGCATAGGATAATGATCCCTTATGGTATTGAGGGTACAATTGAGGAAATATACTCGGGTTCCTTTAATGTAGAAGAAACAATTGCAAAGGTAAAGGACAGCAAAGGCGGGATAACTAAGATTCAGATGATGCAAAAATGGCCTGTCCGTGTCGGCCGGCCCTATAAGGAAAAACTTCCCCCCGATTCTCCCCTTGTTACGGGGCAAAGAATCATAGATACACTATTTCCCCTTGCCAAAGGCGGGGTTGCGGCTGTACCGGGACCGTTTGGCAGCGGCAAAACTGTTGTCCAGCACCAGCTCGCCAAGTGGGCGGATGCAGAGATAGTTGTATATATCGGCTGTGGGGAGCGCGGCAATGAAATGACCGACGTCCTAAGGGAGTTCCCCGAGCTTAAGGATCCCCATACCGGCGAATCCCTCATGAAAAGAACGGTGCTCATAGCAAACACCTCCGATATGCCCGTTGCCGCAAGGGAAGCCTCTATTTACACCGGTATGACCATCGCAGAATATTTTAGGGATATGGGTTATAGTGTTGCCCTGATGGCAGACTCAACCTCTAGATGGGCGGAAGCTTTAAGAGAAATGTCCGGAAGACTTGAGGAAATGCCCGGGGAGGAGGGTTATCCTGCATACCTAAGCTCTAGACTCGCTCAATTTTATGAAAGGGCCGGGAGGGTCATAAACCTTGGATCTGATTCTAGAGAAGGTGCCCTTACCGCCATCGGTGCCGTATCACCGCCCGGTGGTGATTTATCCGAACCTGTTACTCAAGCCACACTTAGGATTATAAAGGTGTTTTGGGGTCTTGATGCAACTCTTGCATATAGACGTCATTTTCCTGCGATTAACTGGCTTTTGAGCTATTCCTTGTATTCGGATAGATTAGATGCTTGGATGAATGAAAATGTCGCTAGGGATTGGGCTTCTCTACGCAAAGATACCATGAAAATCCTTCAAGAGGAATCAGAGCTTGAAGAAATTGTGCGCCTTGTGGGTATTGATGCCCTTTCCTCAGCGGATCGGCTTACACTGGAATCAGCCAAATCAATCCGCGAGGATTATCTACACCAAAATGCATTCCACGATGTAGATACTTATACCTCATTAGGCAAACAATACAAAATGTTAAAACTTATATTAGACTTCTATTACAAAGGCAAAAAAGCCATAGAATCGGGAGTAGAAATTAGAAAACTCTTTGAACTCCCCGTTAGGGAAAGAATCGGCAGAGCAAAGTATACCCCTGAAGATCAGGTTGAAAGCTCTTTTCCTGAAATTGAGACCGAATTAAGCAACCAAATAGATGCCCTCATATCGAAGGAGGCTGATTAGAATGTTAAAAGAATATAAAACCATAACCGAGGTCGCTGGACCTTTGATGCTCGTGAGGAAAGTCGAAGGAGTTAAATTCGGAGAACTAGGAGAAATAGAATTAGTATCGGGCGAAACAAGAAGATGCAGAGTATTGGAAATTGATGGTTCAAATGCCCTGGTACAACTTTTTGAAAGCTCCGCTGGTATAAATGTTGCCCAAAGCAAGGTAAGATTTTTGGGCAGGGGCATAGAACTTCCCGTTTCCATGGATATGCTCGGCAGGGTTTTTAGCGGCATGGGGACCCCCCAGGATGGCGGCCCCGATATCATACCTGATATGCGCTTGGATATAAATGGTGTGCCCATGAATCCTTCTGCCAGGAACTACCCCTCGGAGTTTATCCAAACCGGAATATCCGCAATTGACGGGCTAAACACTTTGGTTCGTGGACAAAAGCTTCCGATTTTCTCGGGTTCGGGTCTGCCCCATCCTCAGCTGGCGGCTCAGATCGCAAGGCAGGCAAGAGTGCTGGGTACAGACAGCAACTTTGCCGTTGTGTTTGCTGCGGTAGGCATAACCTTTGAAGAATCCGATTTTTTTATAAGCGATTTTAAAAGAACCGGCGCAATAGATCGTACGGTGCTTTTTATAAATCTTGCAGACGACCCGGCGATTGAACGTATTTCCGCACCCCGTATGGCTCTTACAGCCGCCGAATATCTGGCTTTTGAAAAAGATATGCATGTCCTTGTAATCATTACGGATATCACCAACTACGCAGAAGCACTGCGGGAGGTATCCGCCGCTAGAAAGGAAGTGCCTGGAAGAAGGGGATACCCGGGTTATTTATATACGGACCTAGCAAGCATGTATGAAAGGGCTGGGAGGAAGCTTGATTCAAAGGGTAGTATAACCCTAATCCCTATACTTACAATGCCCGAGGACGATAAAACCCATCCCATACCGGATCTAACGGGCTATATAACAGAAGGCCAAATAATTTTGGACCGGGAACTTCACCGCAAAGCAATAACCCCACCTATAGATGTTCTGCCCTCATTATCCCGTTTGAAGGATAAGGGAATAGGCAAAGGCAAAACCCGTGAGGATCATGCCGATACAATGAACCAGCTGTTCGCTGCCTATGCAAGAGGCAAGGAGGCCAAAGAACTGGCCGTTATATTGGGTGATGCAGCCCTTACAGATATTGATAAACTCTATGCAAAATTCGCTGATTCCTTTGAAGAACAATACGTATCTCAGGGCTTTGATGAAAATAGGAGCATAGAAAAAACTCTAGAAATTGGTTGGAAGCTTCTTAAGATTCTGCCCAAAGGTGAGTTAAAGCGTATAAGGGATGAGTACCTCGACAAATACCTTCCAAAGGAAGAATGATTTATAAGGAGCGTATTATACTATGGCAATTTTACGTGTAAATCCAACAAGAATGGAGCTCTCCCGTCTTAAAAAACGCCTGCAGGTTGCCCGCAGGGGTCACAAACTTTTAAAAGATAAACTAGATGAGCTCATGAAAAGATTCCTTGAACTAATAAGGAAAAACAAGAAGCTCCGTGAAACGGTTGAAAAAATGTTGATGGATGTACATCAAAACTTTGTTATCGCAAGGGCAGTTATGTCATCGGAGGGTATCGAAGCTGCCCTTATGCTTCCAAAGCAGAGCATATCTCTTGATGTATCCACCAAAAATATAATGAGTGTAGACGTGCCTGTATTGGATTACAAAACTACCGCTTCGGATGGGGGCGATATATATCCGTACGGCTTTGCAACAACCTCTAGTGAGCTTGACGGCGCTATCAGCACCCTGTCAAAGGTTCTGCCCTTTATGTTGGACCTTGCCCAGATGGAAAAGTCTTCACAGCTTCTTGCCCAGGAAATAGAAAAGACAAGAAGAAGGGTAAATGCCTTAGAGCATGTTATGATACCCCAGCTCACCGAGACAATCAAATATATAACTATGAAACTTGATGAAATTGAAAGGGGCAATTTGACAAGATTAATGAAGGTTAAGGACATGATGCTCGAAAAAGCTTATAATTATTCAGAAAAATAGAAAATCAGTCCAAAACCCCATTACACATTTTAGGCTAAGCCTATTGTAATATACAAAATTATATACGCTATAAAATATATAAAAAATATTTTTAAAAAACACTAAAGTCTTTTAATCTTTGGCACGATATATATAGCGAACAAATTAATACTCCCCTATAAAAACCCGTTACATTTCCCCTTCTTATTTGAAATGTATCGGGCCTTTTTTTATATACCCGCATCCTTTATCAGTTTATACTCTATCGAATCAACTAAGGCCTTCCAGCTTGCCGCTATAATGTCTGTAGATACTCCTATAGTAGTCCACACCTCTTTACCATCGGTGGATTCGATTAGGACTCGAACCTTTGCCGCTGTGGCCAAAGTAGAGTCCAGCACCCTAACCTTATAATCCGTAAGTTTCATATCCTTTATCTGTGGGTAAAACCTCTCCAATGCCTTTCTTACAGCCTTATCCAGTGCATTTACAGGTCCCTCACCCTCATCAGCAGTTATTTCATCTTGTCCGTCTACATTGATCTTTATCATTGCGGATGAATTGGCACCGCTTATGGAAGGTTCGTTAACCATGACCTTAAATTCCTCAAGTTCAAAAAACTTGTGGTATTTTCCGAGTACCTTTCTTATCACTATCTCAAATGAGCTTTCAGCACCCTCATATTGATACCCCTTAAATTCTAATTCTTTAAGCTTTTCTAATATAACCCTCGTCTCAGGTGAATCCCTTTTTATAGTGCTGTCAATATTATTGATAAGATTTAGTACAGCGCTTCTTCCAGCAACCTCCGACATCAAAAATAATCTTTCGTTGCCGACCGCCTCGGGGCATATATGTTCGTAGGCAACACAGTTTTTGTTGACCGCATCCGCATGCATACCTGCCTTGTGGGCAAATGCGTATTTACCAACATAAGGTGCCCTCTCATCATGTATAACGTTGGCAATTTCACTAACGTATCGGGCGGTTGCCGTAATATTTGAAACCTCATCCGGTGGTATACATTCGTATCCAGCTTTTAGCTGCAAACTGGGTATTATTGTACATAGATTGGCATTGCCGCTCCGTTCCCCAAAACCGTTTATAGTACCCTGAACCTGTACTGCACCAGCTTGTACTGCAATTATAGAGTTGGCCACCGCCATACCCATATCATTATGGCAATGGATTCCGATATCTATATCAAGCCTATCCACCACCTGCGCTGTAACAGTACGAATTTCGTCGGGGAATGCCCCGCCATTTGTTTCACATAAGCAAATGCTGTCGGCACCTGCCTTAGCCGCTACATCCAGCACCTGCATTGCATAGTCAGGGTTGGCTTTATATCCGTCAAAAAAGTGTTCGGCATCAAAAACCACTTCCTTGTTTTTGTTTTTGAAGAAAAATATAGTATCATGTACCATCTTAAGGTTTTCATCCAATGTGGTGTTTAATATATCGGTAACGTGAAAATCCCAAGTCTTTCCGAATATAGCCACAGCTGGGGTATCGGCCTTTAAAAGTGATTTTACATTATCATCTTCGTATATGCTTTTATTAGCCCTTCTCGTGCTTCCAAAAGCTATAAGTTTGGCATTCCTTAGCTTAACCCTTGATATGCGCTCGAAAAATTCCAACTCCTTTGGGTTTGAACCGGGATTTCCAGCTTCAATATAGGAAACACCAAGCCTATCAAGTCTTTCTACAATCTTCAATTTATCTTCAACGCTAAACGAAATACCCTGAGCCTGCGCACCATCCCTTAGTGTAGTATCGTATATCATTACCTTTTTCATCTCGACCCCACCCTCCACATAAAATCTAATTATCTGATGGCTTTATGCCATTTCTGCCAACCTCGCTTATTGCCCTATTAATGGCATTTACAAAACCTTTCACACTAGCCTCAATTACGTCGGTTGAAACACCTCTCCCGACAAATATCTTCCCCTCCTTGGAAATCCTAACAGTAACCTCACCCAAAGCATCCTTTCCTTCGGTCACCGCCCTTAAATCATAATCTTCTAAGGTAAAGCTCATTCCGACAACCCTTTCTATTGCATTGAATGCAGCATCAACAGGTCCATGTCCGGTTGCAGCCTCAGTAATAGACTGTTGATCCCTTGTAAGGGTTATGGTTGATGTTGCCACATTTTTATTTCCGCTAGTTACCTGAAAGGCGTCGATTTCATATATCTCGGGCACCTCAAAAACCTTTTCCTGTATCAGGGCTTCAATGTCTCTATCAAGGATAACTTTCTTTTTGTCGGCAAGGCTTTTAAACTTTTCAAAAGCTTTTTGTACCTTTTTAGGATCCAGGGATGTGTACCCCATCTCCTTCAACCGCTCTTCAAATGCGTGTCGGCCCGAAAGTTTCCCCAGAACCATCCTGTTTTGCGGGATCCCGATCTTCTCTGGTTTCATGACCTCATAGGTACTCCTTTCCGAAAGAACCCCGTGCTGATGAATGCCTGATTCGTGGGCAAAGGCATTAGCCCCTACGATTGCCTTATTGGGCTGTACCTTTATGCCCGTAAGGCTGCTTACTAGTTTACTGGATCTGTAAATTTGCTTTGTATTTATATTGTGGCCTATGCCGTAAAAATCGCTTCTTGTGTCGATACCCATTATAACTTCTTCCAGGGCGGTATTCCCAGCTCTTTCGCCAAGTCCATTGATGGTACATTCTACCTGCGTAGCGCCGTTTAATACCGCCTCAAGGGAATTTGCCACAGCCAGCCCCAGATCATTGTGACAATGCACGCTTATATAGGCCTTATCAATATTGCTGACCTTCTCCCGGATGATTCTTATAAGCTTTCCGAATTCGGCGGGGGTGGCGTAGCCCACGGTATCTGGAATATTTACAACGGTTGCTCCCGCCTTTATTACCTCTTCGAGCACCTTTATCAAAAATTCGGGTCTGGTTCTGCTGGCATCCTCCGCCGAAAATTCCACATCGGAACAATATTTCTTTGCATACTTGACCATTGCGACGGCCCTTTCCAAAACTTCCTCTTCCGTCATTTTAAGCTTATATTTTAGGTGAATTTCGGAGGTGGCTAGAAATGTATGTATTCTAGGGTTTTGTGCTTTTTTAACCGCCTCCCAAGCCCTGTCTATATCACCCTCGATAGCCCTGCAAAGACTGGCCACCGTAGCATTTTTAATTTCCTCTGCCACCGCTTTTACCGCCTCAAAATCGCCCGGTGATGCAATAGCAAAGCCTGCCTCTATAATATCTACCCCCAGCTTTTCCAACTGCCTTGCTACCTCAAGCTTTTCGGTAACATTTAAATTAACCCCGGGGGTTTGCTCACCATCTCTTAATGTGGTATCAAATATCTTAATTTTGTTGGCCATTTCGATTCCTCCTCTACTTACATCAATCCCATATTTATAAATATCTATCCCGTTTTGCTTTAAACCCTATAATCCCTCACACCTTCCCCTTCTAGGGGAAGATGATCGGGTATGAGTTTTTATATATTTTATTTTTTAAGCCAGCTCATCATTTTTCTCAATTCCGAACCAACTTTCTCTAGCTGCTGCTCTGCTTCATTCCTTCTTGTTGCAAGCAGTTGGGCTCTTCCCCCCGCATTATTTTCGGTTATCCACCTTGAAGCAAAGGCTCCGCTTTGGATATCCCCTAAAATCTCTTTCATTGCTTTCCGTGTCTTTTCGGTAATTATTTTCTTACCGGCAATGTAATCGCCATATTCGGCAGTATCACTTATAGAGTATCTCATGTACGAAAATCCGCCCTGATTAATAAGATCAACAATAAGCTTCATCTCGTGGATACACTCAAAATAGGCTATTTCAGGCTGATAACCAGCTTCCACCAAGGTCTCAAAGCCAGCCTTCATAAGCTCTGTAACCCCACCGCACAATACCGCCTGTTCGCCGAATAAATCTGTTTCCGTTTCTTCTTTGAAGCTGGTTTCAAAGATTCCTGCCCTGCCTGCACCTATGCCGGCTGAGTATGCCAAAGCATAATCCTTAGCACTTCCCGATGCATCCTGGTAAACTGCAATTAAGGACGGTACCCCCTTGCCTTCTTGATACTGGCTTCTTACCGTATGTCCCGGACCTTTGGGTGCGATCATTATAACATCAACAGTACTAGGTGGAACAATCATGTTGAAATGGATAGCAAACCCATGGGCAAATGCAAGTATATTTCCATCCTCAAGATTTGGTTTTATGCTCTCATCATAGATAGCCTTTTGCAGCTGATCCGGTACAAGCATCATTATTATATCTGCGATTTTAGCCGCTTTATCGGTATCCTCCACCCTAAGCCCATCATCTATTGCTTTTTGCCTTGAGGAAGAATCCGGCGAAAGACCCACCACAACGTTTACACCACTATCTTTAAGGTTTTGTGCATGGGCATGCCCCTGGCTTCCATACCCTATAATTGCTACCGTCTTTCCCTTTAACAGCTCCAAATTACAATCGCTGTCGTAATACATTTTTGCCATTTTGAAATCACTCCTCTTCTTCACTTTTAACTTTTATAATTTTATTACCTCTTTCAATGGCTATTATGCCCGTTCTAACAATTTCCTTAATGCCAAACTGTTTTAGCATGCTCTCGAGGGCCGTAATTTTTTCTAGATCACCGGATATCTCGATGGTTAATGTGTTTTGGGATACATCTATTATATTTGCCCTAAATATCTCCACCAGTTGAACTATTTCCGCCCTGGTAGAGGCGTCTGCGGCTACCTTTATAAGTACAAGCTCCCTGCTAACCGATTCGGAGCTTTCAAGCTCTCTGATTTTTATAACATCAATAAGCTTATTAAGCTGCTTTGTTACCTGTTCTACTATATATTGATCCCCATCAACAACAATTGTCATCCTAGAGACCTCCGGGTTTTCGGTAACACCGACGGCAAGACTTTCAATATTAAACCCCCGTCGGCTGAAAAGTCCAGCTATCCTGGATAAAACCCCCGCCTGGTTCTCCACCAAAATTGATAATGTATGTTTTCCCATTTTAAAACCTCCATCTAAAGTATTCATAATTTTTAAATAATTCCTACAGGGTCGGCTCGTCGGGATCTACTATGCACTCTAAAAGGTACGTATTGTCATCAGCCAGCATATCCCTTAGCGCCTCTTCTACTTGGGAATTATCGTTTACTTTCCTTCCGCCAAACCCATAGGCATCAAATAATTTTATAAAATCGGGGTTTTCCTCTAAAACTACCTGAGAATAACGGCAGGTATATTTTACCCTTTGGAGCTCGTACACCATTCCCAGCCTTGAGTTGTTGAATAAAATCACTTTTATACCCATACGATTTTGCTTAATTGTACCCAACTCCTGCATGGTCATTTGAAAGCTTCCGTCACCGCTTATGCAAATCACCCTTGACTCAGGGCAGCCAATTTTAGCACCAATAGCGGCAGGGAATCCATACCCCATTGTCCCTAAACCCGCCGATGTTATGAATTTTCTGCCCGGTTTTTTTATACCAAGGTGGTTTGCAGCCCATATTTGATTCTGCCCGACCTCCGTGGTTACAATATCCCTCTCCTCCAGCAGCCCTGATAATACCTTTAATACGTATTTAGGATTTACAAAGCCCGTTCCCCCGGATATATCCGATACTTTCGGGGGATGCTGCTCTCTCTTCTTTTTAAGTATTTCTATCCATTCCTTCGTATCGCCCCCGTGAACAATCTCTAAAAGCTCACCTAGAACCATCTTTATCTCTCCCACCACAGGGATCAATACTTCTATATTTTTTCCTATTTCAGCAGGATCTATATCAATGTGTATTATTTTTGTCTCCTGTGCCAGTTGCGTAGGATTGCCTATGGCTCTATCCGCCACCCTCGCCCCCATAATAATTAGAAGATCCGCATTATGAACAGCGTAGTTTGCGGTATATACACCATGGGAACCTAACATATTAAAATTGAGCTCATGCTCACAGGAAATAGCTCCTATACCCATCAGGGTTGTCACTACAGGGATCCCGCATTTTTGTGCAAGGTCAATAAGTTCAGGTGATGCCCCGGAATTGACAACCCCGCCGCCTGCACATATCACAGGTCTTTTAGCTTCCCCGATGGCTTGTGCGATTTTCTTTATTTGAAGGGAATGCCCTTTATAGTTGGGTTTATAGCCCTTTATATCAATATCTTTTGTATAGTCAAACTCTATCTCTTCAATTTGAATATCTATCGGCACATCAATCAGCACAGGTCCCGGTCTTCCGGTAGATGCTATATAAAAAGCTTCCTTTAATATTCTAGGCAAATCCCTAGCATCCTTAACTAGGTAATTATGTTTACAAAAGGGAGTTGTGGCTCCGGTTATATCAGCCTCCTGGAAAACATCCCTGCCTATTAGCTCGGAGGATACCTGCCCGGTAATAGCCACAAGGGGCGTTGAATCCATATATGCATCCGCAATACCTGTAATTAAATTAGTTGCGCCCGGCCCCGATGTGGCAACACATACACCAACTCTTCCCGTTGCTCTGGCATAGCCGCTGGCAGCATGGGCCGCTCCTTGCTCATGCCTTGTCAAAATATGCTTTATATTTGATTCAAGCAAAGCATCATAAAACGGACAAATGGCAGCTCCCGGATATCCAAAGATCACATCTACCTTTTCCAGTTCCAGCGCTTTTATGATGGCATATGCCCCCGTAATTTTCATAATTAATCACCCTTTTCTATATTTAGAGTCTATATAAAACTAAACCCTTCACCACCTGCAAATATCCTAGCATCTGCAGAGGCGAAGGGAACAAATCCAACGCGGTACCACCCTGATTCTATATACCTTTTGGTATATTCTCAGTGGACATATATTCGTATAACCCCAAAGCCTAGGTGTCCTCGTATTGTGCAAAAACTTATATGGGTATGGGATTATCTCCGTATGCCCCGATTGTAACGGATATCAACGTTATTGCCTACTCACTTTTCAGCAATAAAGCTCAGGAACGAGTTATACATGCATATCATGCACTGATTCACACCATCCATCAGCTCTCTTTGGCAATCCAATGCATCTTTCTTCCCTCATCGCCATCATCAAATATAAAAGTATAATTAAAATATATTCTATCAATGCATGCATATAAAGTCAACACGTTTTTTCTTGAAGTGGCCGCAAAACTTTATTGTTTTCTATTGTAACTTACTTCCACGTCAGTAGTGCCGCTTACCGTCTTTATTCTTCCATTGCTCGAACACCCCAAGACAAAGTTCCCTGCCCATTTGTCTAAACTCTGCCCTTTTATCCGAAGTAGCCCCCATAATAACCTCATAGATATAATTATCGTCAAATCCTATTTGGGCTGCATCTTCCCGAGTACAGCCATAGTACACCTTGGGTATTTTTGCCCAATAAATAGCTGAAAAACACATCGGGCAGGGTTCGCATGAAGTATAAAGCTCACAGTCGCTCAAGTCGAATCTTCCCAGCTTCCCTGCTGCATCCCGTATTGCGATCATCTCCGCATGATCAGTAGGATCATTGTTTAATATTACCTTGTTATGACCCCTTGCAATTATTTTACCTTCTCTCACAACAACGGCTCCAAAAGGACCCCCATGATTATTTTCTACCCCATAAATAGCTTCTTCAATCGCTGCCTTTAAAAATTCATTCATTCTAATCCCGCCCTTACATTTTATATCTTGCTATGGCAGGTTAATATCCACCCACTTTTACATTTGGGTGCCTGCCTCTTTTGCAGTTAACTTAATTTGAACAGTTTCAGTTTCCCCACCGCTTATATGGGTGATATTTATTATGTCTCCAGGTTTTTTGGAATAAATATGACATCTTAACTCCATCATCGTATTTATTTGTTCTCCATCTATTTCGGTCATAATACAGCCAACGTATATCCCATTTTTATAGGCTGGGCCATCCTCATCTACACTTGCTATATATATACCGCTTTCTAGCTTTATCCCACTGTCAAGATACGGTATTACCTCCCTGTCATATGCAAAGACCCCCAAGTAGGGTTCTATAAACTCGCCCGTGCTGGTGTATTTATCAATAATGGGTATTGCTATATTGACGGGTATGGCAAAACCTATTGCCTCCGCACTTTCCACCTTAACCGTGTTTATTCCCACCACCTCCCCCTTAGAATTCAAAAGGGGACCCCCGCTATTTCCAGGGTTAATGCTTGCATCGGTCTGTATAAGGTCTTCCATGTAGTTTGTCCCTTCTTCGGTATCAATTTTTATCGTCCTATTTAATGCACTTATAATTCCCGAAGTTACCGTGCCCCGAAACTGCAGACCTAGAGGGTTTCCGATTGCTATGGCAGGCTCGCCCACCTTGAGTTGCTTGGCATCCCCTAGAGGAATCACCGGAAGATCCTCTGCCTCTATTTTAACCAATGCCAGATCCAAAATAGGATTGGACCAGACGGTTATCCCATCTAAGTTCCTGCCATCAGCTAGGGATACTACAATCCTTTTGCTCCTTCCTCCGGCCACATGGTGATTTGTAAGAATATAACCGTGGGGACTTACAATTACCCCGGAACCCACCCCCCACCGCTCCATGGCGCCGGTATCAAACAACGCACTTCTATCCAGTTTGAGCACCGATATCCCTACCACTCCATGGGATGCAGATTGGGCCACATCTTGTATCTTATCCACAGGTTCGGCCTGCTCAATGCGAAGACGCTGGGGTATTGGGAAATCATCGGTAGCTCCATCATCTATAAGTAGGCGTGGCTCTGCATTTTTATCCCTTGTCATATAACCCGTTATCCCAAGAACCGTAAAAATACCCATACCCAAAGATGTAACTGCCGATATCACAACTATGCTAAAAACTCCTAGACTTTTTCTGTTTCTATCAAACATGACATCATCCTTTTATATTTTACTATCAAAAGCTTTAGATAAGCAAATGCGGTTAAAATACCCGTGTTTGCAGGCCGGGAGCCGACCTTTTTCTCAGCATTTGAGTCAATGTATATATTTTGTAATAAACATTGTATAGCAGTTTTGATATTACAAAATATATATCTATTATTTCAATAAAAACATAAAAGAATACAGATGTATTTCTAGGCTTCCTCCTGCATTGATTTAATTATTTTTTTTACGCTTTTTTCAAATTTAAATCGCGGAAGCATTACTTGGTGCTCACACCCAAGACACCTTATTTTAAAATCTGCTCCCACCCGTGTTATCTCCCATTGCCTGCTACCGCAGGGGTGCTGTTTTTTAAGCTCAACAACTTCGCCCAAAGCATACTTATGCTCCATATCTAATGCCTCCTTAGCTACCTTTAGAATATATATAAACTCTAGCAAAAAGTTTGATTCCCAACAAGCCCTTTATAAATTTTAAACAAATATTTTATAATGACATACTAATATAAACTGTTTTAGCAAAATAAGATATTAAAAATCATAGAACAGTTATATAGGACAACTACATCTTAGTATTAATTTATATCAGGGTAAAGGAGTGATCGAATGCGCGAATGGATAATTCAAATTATGAACCAGTACGGTTATCTGGGAATAATGCTGCTTATCGCATTAGAAAACGTTTTCCCCCCCATTCCATCCGAACTCATACTAACTTTTGGCGGGTTTATGACCAGCTATACCAACATAAACATATGGGGAGTAATATTATTTTCTACTATGGGTTCACTTTTAGGGGCGATTATACTTTATGGGGCGGGCAGGATGTTTAGCAGAGAACGACTGGAGGGATGGCTGGATGGAAGGATGGGGAAAATTCTTCACTTTGATAAAAAAGATGTGAACCGCACCATATCTCGATTTGAAAAATGGGGGAATTCTGCGGTCTTTTTTTGTAGGTTTATACCTATAGTGCGAAGCCTTATCTCAATCCCGGCGGGTATCTCCAAAATGGATATACCAAGCTTTTTGGTGCTGACCGCAATGGGATCACTGCTGTGGAATACCGCCCTAGTATACTTAGGCCTTTTTGCAGGTTCTTCATGGGAGAAAATTGCTGGGTATATGAATCTTTATTCCTCAGTCTTCCTGGTCCTCTTTGCTGTTTCTTTATTGATTATGCTTTTAATATTTTTAAGAAAAAGGCTGACGGGGAAAGATTAAAAAATCAGTTTTAAAATTCCCCGCATTAATAATGCTTAAACCATCAAATGCCCTCTTGTATTTATTCCGCCTATACCCTTTCCGCCAGAAACCGTAATCCGAGCGATTTGCTGTGGAGTGACATAGCTGTTGGCGTTTGTAAGGGCAACCCTTTTTGATACAATGGCCGGGTCTAGTGCATTTATGTTTATTCGCCCCGGCGAACTTGCAAAATTTGCCCCTGCATCCATAATTGCCTCAAAATATGATTGACAAGCCCCCGCAAATATGCACAGCTTTCCGTTATCCGCTTGGTAGCTCCGTGCCCTTTTTACACACTCTACAAAATAACCTGAATTTCTATAGTTGCCGATAGAGTAAAGATCTCCACTGTCTTTTTTAATACCATCGTGGCCTGTTATTACAAGTATATCGGGTTTATCTTCTGCCAATACACGTCCTATAATATTTGGCTGCCGACTTTCATCGGCAAAATATCCTTTGACATTTAATCCTGCCGCCCTATAATAATTCCTGCATATATTAAGGAATTGTTCACTAGAATCAATATGGACAATCCTACCGGGCCTTCGTCGAACCCAGGGAAACAATCTACCATAAGCTACTCCCCTGGATACATTCTTAGCCCTCATCACTTGCCTTTGGAGTCCTTCCATAGCCCTATTGCGATCCTTTTCTACCAAATCGTCCCCATGGGCATCGGCAATCACCCTATAAGACAGACCCCTCAAGGTGTATACGGGTTTTTGTCCGTTGCTATCCCTAATATCGCTTACAATAAAATAAATATCCTGGCCATAGGATTTTCTAGCCACAATGCTCCCTATGTTATACTTTGCCATGATAACCCCCTAGAAAAATATTTAGTCACTGTATAATATGCAGGAAGTCTGTTTTAGGGAATTGTTTGGAATCTTGTATTCTTTCCCAGGAAATATTAGCTTGGGTTAAATCCGGCATCTGATTTCGTCAAAAATAAAATATAATTTGCTATAATTTTGAACCCGTAGGTTGCAAATAGATATGATAATCTTTATAATATCTATTAAAGAGAAGTTTTATGGAGGAATTCATGTCTAAGAAAATAACTATGGAATTTATCGCAGACAAATTGGGGATAACCAAAAATACCGTCTCGTTGGCAATAAGGAATATGCCTGGTGTGAGTGATAAAACCAGACAGGCCGTCCTTGATGCGGCCAAAAAATATGGCTATGTATACAAAAAGTCAAGCGCTGGCAATGCTTCCCGTGCGGATAATATCTGTCTTATGATTTCTGATGAGGCTAGGAATTCCGTGGGTTTTTTCTCTTTCATCCAGTATGGGATAGAATCCGAAGCAAAAAAAAATAATCTGAGTACCATACTCTGCAGTTTCGATAACGATCTTGAATTTTCAACACCACCATGTATAAAGGATGGAATTGTTTCGGGAATTATTACGCTCGGACCCATATCCAAAAATACCGTTAATTCTATTTTAGACTTAGATCTCCCTCTTGTAATAATTGACGATTTTTTTGATGATATTGAGGCCAGCTATATTCTAACCGACAACCTGTCGGGAGGGTATATCGCCACAGAATACCTTATTAAGTCTGGGCATGGAAAAATTGGATTCTCAGGGGATATATTTGCTTCACCAAGTTTTTGCGATAGATATATGGGATATTTGAAGGCTCTTTCACTTTATGGCCTTCCCTTTAATGAATCCTCATGTATTACAGATGTGAGAATATCGACCCTTTTTAATGAAAGTCTTGACAAGGCCGTTGAAAGGCTAAAGAAGGTATCCAAACTCCCTACCGCCTACTTCTGCTGCAATGATATCGAAGCTATATGCCTTTACAAAGCATTATCCGCCATGAATATATGCGTTCCCGAGGATATTTCTCTTGTCGGTTTTGATGACATTGAATCTTCAAAGGATATTTCCCCGGAGTTGACTACCATGCATATTTACAAGGAAGCCATGGGGGAACGGGCGGTCAAAAAACTTATAGACAAAATAGAAGGCGAGAAACATATCGAAGAGAAGATACTTTTGCCAACCGTTCTTATAAAGAGGCAATCTGTTATGCGTTTAAAGTAAAAAACACAATCCTTTCCTTGTTTAAAGTCAAAATTTTACCGCAGCAGGAATCTGCTAAATCCCTACTGCGGTAAATATCTGCAACTACTTTTTATATTACTCCGTAACCCCTAAAAGCCACTTTTTCATCAGCAGTAAGTCGAGAGAATCAACCTTTCCGCTGGAGTCAATATCCGCTACGTAAGCACCATTTGGTACGGGTAAATTTCTATCCACATTTAGTATATACTTTTTCAAACGGGCAAAATCGTTGGCAGTGATAGTTCCATCGCCATCTAGATCCCCCACCATAGGCACGTTTCCTACCAGTTTTACATCATAGGAACCCCAGCAGATTAATGTTCCGTCGTTTTTTAAAGCCGCCGTAAAACATCCGCCCGACTGTACTTTTGCAACATGTGTTTTGGCGTTTTCTGGTATGTTGCATTGTCCGTTGGCATTTATACCCCAGGCCACAACCGTGCCATCATTTTTTAATGCTACTGTATGAAAGCCCTTCGCATCTGCAGCTTTTACATTATCCAGATCTTCTGGTACAAAACCTACACCTCTGTCGCCCCATGCTACAGCAGTGCCATCTTTCTTTACAGCCAATGTATGAACCTCACCGGCCGCAATGGATTTTACATTGGTAAGACCTTCGGGCACATCACATTGACCGTTGCCGTTAAAGCCCCAGGCCACAACCGTGCCATCCTTCATTAATGCGGTGGAGTGATATGAACCCATCTGTATTGAGGCTATACCCTCCAAACCTTCTGGGATATCGCATTGACCATATTGATTATCTCCCCACATAACAAGGCTGCCATCATTTTTTAATGCCGCAGAATGGCTGTTCCCCGCTGATATTTCCCTAACATCAGTTAAATCCTCCGGGACATCACATTCCCCAAATTCATTTTCGCCCCAAGCCACGACGGTGCCGTCCTCTTTTAGCGCTAATGTGTGCCAATACCCCGATGCTATAGCTTTTACGCCGCTTAAGCCCTCGGGCATAAATACATGTTTCCAGCTATCCCTGTCAATAGGTATAATAGCTGTACCATCATCTCCCCAACTTAACACCGTTCCATCTTCTTTTAAAATTGCAACTTGAGTAAATCCGGCATCAATATCCTTTACCCCGGTAAACACATTGGGTTCAATAGTTTGTCCGAATTTATTATAGCCCCACACTGCAATTGTGCCATCCTCTTTCAGTACCGCTGCATGCTGAAGACCTGCCGCCGCAGCTTTTACCTTTCCCTGTTCCATCATAAACGGGCTAACCTCGTTTGCACTCCACCCCCAGGCGGTAGCGGTTCCATCATCCTTTATCCCGACGGTAAGCAATCCACCGGGGGCAAGGGATTTATAGCCTGTTAAGTGGGAGCCATATGTGCATTGTCCCCAATTGCTAAGACCCCACATTACAAATTTACCATCATCTTTCATAGCTACATTATGGTTATGGGATGCATAAATCTTTTCAACACCCTCCAAATCCTGCGGTACATTACATTGACCAAAAAAATTGTTGCCCCAAGCTACAACGGTGCCATCCGACTTTAATGCCAGCGAATGATTCTCTCCCCCCATAACTTCTACAACGTCTTCGAGTCCCTCGGGTACCTCGCACTTTTGGTATCTGTTATCTCCCCAGGCGATCACCGTACCATCAGCCTTAATTGCTACAGAGTGGTGGGTCCCTGCCGATATTCCAATTACTTTACCAAGACCTTCGGGGATATCTACCTGACCGTATTCATTTCCACCCCAAGCTACAATATCACCGTTTTCTTTTAGTGCCAGAACATGACTCCAGCCGGCCGAGATACTTACCACATCTTTTAGTCCGTCCGGAACATTGCACTGCCCGCCATCGTTGTTTCCCCAGACCATAACGCCGCCATCCTCTGTAAGCCCCACAATATACTCAAACCCCATATCAAGATCTTTGAACTTGGTTGTGTTTTGCGGTGCTTTAAAATCCCCCGTCCCCTCAGATGCCACAATAGATGTCAATGATGCAAACAGCGTGAATATCGCCAGAATCGCACCAATAACTATTCTTTTCCCCCTCACTATGTAAATCCTCCCTAAAAATATATTTGCTCTCACTGGGCATATAGTGCCGCTTTATTCTCCGTTATATATTGTGAAATACTCTTTCGGATTTTGATTGTTTCGTGTTGTTTTACATCCTGACCCATGTGATGATGCTAATTATATTATACAACATACGCCAGCAAAATAACATTCTCATAACGAACTAATTTGCGCAAGCTGTAATTTTAAGAATAAAATCATGTTTTTAAAAAATCGGGTAGGAGGTAAATAATTATTTTATTTACCGACCTCCCACACCACCGTACGTACGGTTCTCGTATACGGCGGTTTCATAGTTTACACTCTAACTTCAAGGTAATATTTAAGAAGACTT
>JAAZML010000011.1 GCA_012798835.1 Clostridium sp. | reverse complement strand
CGGCTAGTGAACGTATATCTGAAAAGATAACAGGTGTTAGCGATAAGATGGGCGATATGGGAAAAAAATTGACAAAAGGCGTCACCGTCCCCCTTGTGGCATTGGGCACAGGTGCTGTAGTAGCTGCGAAAAAGCTTGATGATGGCTATAGTATTATTCGGAAATCTACTGGTGAAACGGGGGCAGCGTTCGAGGGGTTAAAAGATAGTTTTAAGGAAGTTTTTAAAGAAGGGCCAGAATCAGCTACTGAGGTTGCAACAGCATTATCTAATCTAAATGTGGCTACGGGTGCAGTAGGCAAGGAATTGGAAGGCTTTACTGCTACTGCCCTAGCCTATGCTAGGATAGCAGACGCAGACGTAGGGGAAACAACTAAGAATTTAGGTAGGTTAATGAATGCCTTAGAAGTTGATGTTTCCGAAATGCCCCTTGTAATGGATAAACTAACGAAATCTGCTCAAATGTCGGGGATTAATGTTAATGATTTAACCAACTACATTATAGAGGCAGGTCCTGCTTTTGAGGAAATGGGTTTTGACCTAGATCGCTCTATTGCCCTTTTCTCGAAATTTGAAAAAGAAGGGGCTAATCCCCGTGAAGTTCTTTCTTCCTTGAATATAGTTATGAATAGGATGGCTGAAGATGGGGCTACTAATGCTGAAGAAGCTTTTAATTCCTTGTTAGCAGAAATTCAAGCTGCACCAGATATTTTGGCAGCTACATCAATAGCCTCTGAAGCTTTTGGGTCAAGGGTCGGTGCAAAGGTGGCGGAAGATATCAGAGATGGCAAGTTTGAAGTGGATGATTGGGTAGCAGCCTTACAGACTGCTGAGGGAACGGTAAAGGATACGGCTCGGGAAACTATGTCTTTTTCTGATAGGCTATCGGAGTTTGGCAATAGTGCAGCAGTAGCTTTTGAACCTTTCGGTATAAGCTTACTCGATTCACTTGAAAGTGTGTTTAATGCATTAAATCCGATACTGAATGTGATAGGGGGTATAGCAGAAGGATTTGCTAAGCTTAATCCTAATGTGCAGACGGGGATAATAGCGATGCTTGGTATTGCGGCAGCTGCAGGACCAGTAATGTCACTAAGTAGTAATGTATTATCTTTAACTGCTTCGATTTGGCGGGTTATTCCTGCAGTATGGAGCTTTACAGCTGCGTTATTAGCAAACCCTATAACATGGGTTGTGGTTGCCATTGTTGCATTAATAGGTGCTATATATTTACTTTGGAAAAACTGGGACACAGTATCAGCGTGGTTCGGGGAGAAGTTTGATTGGATAAAGGAAAAGGCGGGAAGTTTGTTCGATTGGTTCAAGGGACTTGTCGCTAAAATGTCGGAGATTGGCAAAAATATAATTAGTGGCCTTATAAACGGTATAAAATCTAAGGCTACCGCTTTGTTCAGCACAGTAACTGATATAGCTGCAGGTGTAAGTGGTAAGTTTAAGTCCTTTTTTGGTATATCATCTCCCTCAAAACTAATGATGGAGTATGGAGTTAATATAAAAGAGGGATTACAACATGGAATGGAAGAACAGCCTTCAGAGATACCTATCCCTAGTGTAACTACTACTAACCATGCAAGAAGCAATACAATTAATGCCAATATAGATGTATATGTAAATGGTGGCAGCAAAGAAGTGGCCCAAGACATTAAGAGGGAACTTAAAAATGTTTTCAATGAATTGGCCAACGACTTTTTTGCAGATGTAAGCATAAAGGTAGGTGTGTAATATGCTTTGTAAATTAGGCGATGTAGAGTTTAATGCAGTTTTAGAAGAAAAGCCTGAATACAATAACACTATTACATCACATGCTGTAGAGAGCGGGCAGGATGTCAGTGATCATGTTAAGGTTAATCAGAATTTATTAAATTTAACTGGCTTAGTAAGTGGGGATGATGCACCACAAAAACTAGCGACCTTATTAGATTATAGGCAAAGAGGTAAGGCCCTAACTTATGTTGGTAGAAACGGTTTTTTCGGTGCGGTAATACAAAGCTTCACTACTACTCATAATGCTAGAATAAGGGATGGGTTCCAATTTGAAATGACCTTGGTTCAGGTGAGAATTGCACAGATTAAGGAAGTAGAAATTTCTTCTCCATCTATAGGTAATACACAGACTAAGCCCCTTCAAAATGCAGGAAGACAACAGCCCAAAGAAGCCAAGACTAGCTGGGGTGAGTTCAAAAAACTTGAAGCAGCAAATCAAACTACAAGCTGGGGAGAGTTTAGGAGGTTAGGCGGATGATGAAGTTTATTGAAATAAACAAAGACCTAATCCCTTATTACTTTGAAATCAAGTTAGCGGGTATAACATGGGGCTTTGAAGTTAGATATAATCGGGAGTTTGATTTTTTCACTATAGATTTATATAGGCAGGAAGAACTAATAGCAGCAGGGGAAAAGGTTGTTTATGGACAAAGCTTGTTTTCGATTCTTATGGAGGATGGCAGACCAGGAATTGATATTATACCTTTTGACCAGTCAGGTAATTCTAATAGAGTAGGATGGGACGAATTAGGTAAAAGCGTCTTCTTATACCTAGTGGGGGGTGATGATGATGAGTAAACTCTGGATGAGGGAAGCACAAATTTTGGTAGCAGGTATGGAAATAAGACACCCACCAATGACCCTTGAATTTAATATTGAGTTTGATGATAGCCCCGAGCCTAATTTATCTGAATTAACCATATATAATTTAAGTGATGATACCATAGCCCGAATTAAAAAAGGTGCTAACATAATTTTGAATGCAGGGTATAAAGGCAATGCGGGGACCATTCTTGCTGGTGAGGTTATATTAGCTAAAACTTACTGGGATGGTGTAGGCAAAATAACCGAAATTAAGGCTGGTGATGGTGTGAGTGCATGGCTTACATCATCAGTATCTAAAACTTTTAAAGCGGGCACAAAAGCAAGTCAGATTATAAAAGATATAGTGGGTGGTTTTGGCCTAGAAATAGGTGAAATTAAGCTTGCTAACAATATTACCTATGCGGAAGGAAAGACTTGCTACGGGTCTTTACAGCAAGTTTTGCAGCAAGTAGTTAATGATACGGGCTCCAAGATGCACATAACAAATGGTGTAGTAATGGTAAGGGCACCAGAGGCGGGTACTGTAACTGGTTTTTTATTAAATAGTGATACAGGTTTAATTGGCACTCCAGGAGTAATCGAGGACGGTAAGGCGGATTATCAGGTTGAATGTTTACTTAACCACAGAATAACAACGGATAGCCTAATTCAGATACAAAGCAAAACTGCAAATGGCAACTTCCGGGTTAAAAAAGGCAAACATAGTGGAACTGAGCAAAGCTGGATAACAGAAATGGAGGTAGTGGCCTTATGAGTGATGTTATAACCTTTTTTGATAACTTCAAGCGGCAAATAGCCGAAAACACTCATGTGGCCATGTTGGCCAAAATAGTTAAATTTGATGCTATAACCATGAAGGCCGATTTGCAACCTCTTCAATCTAGATTACCCATGTTGATTAACACGCCAGTAGCCTTACAAAAAGCGGGGGACTTTTTTATAAGGGTACCTTATGAAGCAGGGGATATAGCAATTGTGGTATTCAGCGATTTTTCTTTAGACGGTAGTAGTAAAGAAAGGCATAGAATTGATGATGCTGTGATGGTGGGCGGTATAGTGTTAGATGAGCTGCCGGCTGAGCATGAAGATGATCTCATTATAGCTAAAAAAGACATGAGCATGAAAATTGTAATAAGTGAAGATGCAATAACTATAGAAACTGAAGATAAAGATATAAACCTAAGCACGCAGGAGGGCGACATAAATATTTCTAGTGTAGATGGAAATGTAAATATATCTGGCCAAGATGATTCAGATAGTTGGTGATAATATGAGGACTTTTAAAATAGAGAATAACGATTTGGTGATTGATGCCCAAGGTGATTTTATAATGGTAGAAGGAAAAGACGAGGAAGTGCAGTGCGTAGAGAGGATACTAACCACAAACACTGGCGAATGGTTTTTAAATATTTTACATGGCCTAGTGTATGAGTATATTTTAACAAAGCCTTTTGATGAAGAACGGGCAAGATTAGCCATAATTGAAGCGATATATCAAGAAACTAGGGTGAGTTCTGTTGAGGATGTTAATTTTATGTTTGATAGTAAGCATAGACACATGGATATATTAATAACGGCTAAAATGCAATCAGGCAATACAGTAGAGGTGGTGATACCAATTGAGTGATTTCGGGTTGGGTCCGAAAGGATTTAAGCGGAAACAGTACACCGATATAATAACAGACATGGAATTGAGAGCTAAGCAATTATTTGGTGACAATATAAATCTTTCAGAACGAAGCCCATTAGGGCTTTTTTTACGTCTAACCGCTTGGTTTATGGGAATACTTTGGCAACTTGCTGAAAGGGTATATTATAGTGCTTACCCCGATACTGCCGAAGGTGTAAGTCTAGATAGACTAGGCCCCTATGCAAGTATAAGAAGAAGGGAAGCAATAAAAGCGGTTGGTCACATTAAAGTGGAAGGTGAACCTTATTTCACCTTGCCAAAGGACTTTACAGTAGGAACTGAAAGAGGCATTCTCTTTGAGACCACGGAAGATGCTGAATTGAATAGTGAAGGTGAAGCTACGATACCTATCCGAGCCGTGGAGGCAGGAACGGTAGGCAATATAGGAATAGGACTTGTAACAGAAATAATTAACCCCATAGCAAAAATTGAAAGTGTAAATAATACAGAAAGAACTACAGGGGGCAGAGGGCGAGAAACCGATGCCGAGTTTAGGAACAGATTTGAGATATCTACTGAGGGTAGGGGGAAAGCCACTACCCTAGCACTAAGGACAGCATTGCTTAAACTAGAAGGCGTAAGAGCAGCAACAGTAGTGGAAAACAACACTATGAACACAATTGAGGGCAGGCCTCCTAAGTCTATTGAATGCTATGTGTTGGGCGGGGAACCAGGGCAAATAGCTGGGGCAATTTTAGATACTAAGGCTGCCGGCATAGAGACCTATGGACAAGAAACTGAAATAGTTAATGATATATCGGGGCAAGGGCATGCCATAAAGTTTACTTTTGCAAATGAAGTGAATATTTATTTAAAAATAAACCTAACAAAAGATAATAAATACCCCACAGATGGTGATAGACGGCTGGTAACTGCCTTAATACAGCATATAGGCGGGGAAGATACTGACGGGACATTTTTCGTGGGCTTAAATATGGGTGAGGATGTAATCTATTCTAGATTAATTGCTTTAATTTATAGAATTGATGGTGTAACAGATGTTGATATAGAAATATCTACAAATGGAACAAGTTTCGCAAAAAACAATGTAGTAATTAATGTTAATGAAGTGGCTCAATTGGCCTATAGCAATGTGGTGATAAATTATGTTTAAGGAAATGTTGAGCAGGTTAACAGATAATTACAATAAGAGCCCTAAAGGCAATGTAGGTAAATTACTGAACATTATGACCGCTGAATTAGAAGAATTAAAAAAGACCCTTGGACAAGTAGAGGCTTGGAAGGATATAGATAAGGCTGAAGGTGTTACTCTAGACCACGTTGGCAGAACTGTAATACAGCCCCGAGGGGTTGCCACGGATGAGGTATATCGGATTTTGCTTAAATCTAAAATAGCTAGGAACTTAAGCACTGGGGATATTAACACCATAATAAATGTCCTAGCTGTAGCTTTGGACACGGATTACAGTGAAATAACAATTGAGGAAATGTATAATGATCCGCTTGAACCTGAACCAGCAGCAATTAAAATTATTCAACTGCCCTTGCAGCAAGTGAATGAAGCAGGGATGAGCCCTAACCAGTTTGCAAAAATCGTGCAAAGGACTGTAGCTGCAGGTGTAAAAGTAGGGGTTATAGAGTTGACTGGTACTTTTGAGTTTAGTGAAGACCTAGAAAGTGACAACGAAAAGGGTTTTTCCAACGACTTGCAGGATATAGGCGGTTATTTAGGCTATTTGTATGAACCCAGTTATGACGATGACTTACCGATATAATGAGGTGATAAAATGAGTTTTAATGAACAACTACCTGAATGGAAAAATGAAGGGACAAGGCCACCGCAAACAAAGCTAAATGAAGGCTGGTTGCCTGCTGAAAAGCCACCAGCTAGTTGGTTTAATTGGTTATTAAATAGGGCCTATAAATCAATACAGGAACTACAAAGTAAGGCGGAAAGCAAAGATAATAAGGGTTCCCCTGGGGGTTATGCTGCTTTAGATGAGGAAGGCAATATCCCTATTGAACAGCTTGGAAATATGCCCGATATGGAAGCTGGAAACATTGAATATTCTGGTACTGAAAGTGGCCTGGATGCTGATAATATACAGGATGCAATTGATGAAAACGCTGCTAACCTTAGTACGCATTTGGCAGAAACTATGCCACATCAATTTGTGGACGGAAATAAAATTTATAGATGGGGTTTTCGTACTGTAAACGGACAGCCGCAATTTATCTATGAGGAGGTTGTATAGATGGAAATTCTAAATCTGGCGACTAAAGAAAAACAAGATGAAATATTGAGTAATTTCCCGATAAAAAGTAGCGGGAAAAGAATTTTTGTAACTGATGGCACTTTTACTGTTCCTAGCGGAATTACTACCATATATATTACCGCTTGTGGTGGTGGAGGTGGCGGTGGTGGTAATACTACCTACGGAGGCGGCGGCGGTGCACAAGCAATAGTTGCTGAACCTTATGTTGTAATCCCTGAACAGGAAATATCCATAGTAGTTGGAAAAGGTGGTAAGGGTGGAGAAGTTAATGGAGTTAGAAATGGCGGCTCTGGCTCTAATACTGTTATTGGAAATCTTGTAACTTTAGTTGGTGGTGCTGGTGGTTATGATAGCGGAGGAGGTCAAGCGGGCGGCGTAGGGGGCGGTGACGGTGCCTATAGTGAAAGCGGGAGAGGGGAATCAGGAGTTTTAGGGGGTGGAGGCGGTTCTAATGGCGGTGGTGG
>JAAZML010000013.1 GCA_012798835.1 Clostridium sp. | reverse complement strand
AGGAATTAGGTACAAAGTCTTTTAATGTTGATTGGATACCTTGGTATGCGATAGATATGGCATCTGAGGATAAACCCATTGATTACGCTGATTTCCCTGCAGATATTATAAATATTGAGGTGTCTTTTACCAATGGTAAAAAAATAACTAAACAAGTCCAACTCTCCTTTAATAGTAATGGTGACTTGTTAGCAGAAGTAATTATTAAATAATTATTCGCACTGTTCACTCGTGCGGCAAAGCAACTAGATTGTCAACCACCTTCCCGTTTATCTGATTTTGTCGGGATGCATGCTTTATTCATCTTAATCTAGAAGTATTTTTGTCTTCTTTGCCAAGGTATAATCAATTATAATATGTTAGTTTCGTTAAAGTTGTACTGCATGAAAGGAAGACGACTATACAGGATAAAAAGGTATTTAAACAATCAACGGTCAATACTCTTCTAGGATTTGCTAATATTATTATGATATTACTAGTAGCTTGTACAGTAATTATTAACACATCTTTTAGAAAAGTAATCCTTGTTTAAGAAGGGATTACTGAATTCAAACAATTAGGACCTGACTTAGTAAATACCTTTACATATTGAACTGCCGAGGCTAGAAAATATGTACAATTTGGGGAAAAACTCCATCTTAATAATTATTGGAGAAAAGTTAATGAAACAAAGTTTAGTAAAAATAAATCCAGCCTTAAGGACAGTCAAACAATAGGTCTGGTCCGCCCCTTGTTTGTGCATCCGTACCACATGTATAATTGTGTGTCAATTCCCCCGTCCCCGTGACACGCCGTGACACGGCGTCCCCGTGACACGGTGCTATCAAAATTGTTTCAATACCCTCGTCCCTGTGACACGGGACTATAGTTGCAATAATTTCAAAAAAACATTGCAGGAATATATAAGGTTTTGTGGAAATAGCTGAATATTCGGAACTTTTTATAAAAGGAGTGTTGTATTAGTGTATCTAAATTCTTCTGTTTTCAAAAACCTCGCCCTTAAACGTTTTATCTCTTTAACTTTATCTTTATTAATGTTCTTCGCCCTAGTATTTACTCCGATCACTTCGGCACAAGCTGCAGAACCTCGCCAAAACGATTATCCCATTGTACTAGTTCACGGCTTAGCAGGATTTGACAATGTTTTGGGAATTCCATATTGGGGATTTTGTTATGACATATCGAAAGATTTAAAAGCACGCGGTTATGAAAATTATGTAACCGCCGTAGGTCCCTTTAGTAGTAACTGGGACCGAGCCTGCGAACTTTATGCACAAATAGTAGGTGGCACAGTTGATTATGGGATCTCTCATTCAGAAAAATATGGTCATGAACGTTTTGGCCGCACTTATCCCGGCTTATATCCTGAATGGGGAGAAATCAACCCCGAAACAGGTGGAATCAATAAAATTCACCTTATCGGGCATAGTATGGGAGGGCAAACCATTAGAACTTTAGCCACTTTATTAGTTGAAGGTAGTGCTGAAGAAAGAGCAGTTACTCCCGAATCAGAACTTTCGCCCTTATTCCAAGGTGACAAAGAATGGTTAAGTGGAGTGCTATCTGTTGCTACTCCCCATGATGGTAGTAGTGCTGGATATGCACTAGTAGGGAATCGTCAAAATGATTCTTGGTTGCAAACAATGCTTTTAATGTTAGGTTCAATTGGGGGCACAAGTTGCTTAGAAATATATGATTTCCATTTTGACCAATGGGGCTTAGTTAAAAAACCTCGGGAAAAACACAGGGATTTCATTAAACGAGTAGAGTCAAGTCAAGCTTGGCAAGCTGGATTAGATTTTGCTAGTTGGGATTTAAGACCAGAAGGAGCAATGGAACTTAACCAATGGGTAACGGCCCAGCCAGATTTTTATTATTTTTCTCAAGCTGCTTCCTGCACATATAAGAGCCTTTTAACGGGACATCATCTCCCTCGTATCCAGATGTCTCCCTTCCTATATGCTTTTGCTTCTCATATCGGCTCTTATACCAAAAAAGGCCCTATAGTAATAGATAAATCTTGGTGGGAAAATGATGGCCTAGTATCTGTTATTACAGCAGATGGTCCTCATCTAGGTTCTACCGATGAAATAATACCTTATAATGGTACTCCGGAAAAAGGTAAATGGAATTACTTGGGGCAAATAGATAATGTTGACCATATTGGAATTGTAGGGATTTTAAGTTTAAAAGATCCCCGTCCATTATTCCGTTCTTATGCTGAACTACTAGGTTCACTACCCGAATAAAACATTCTTAAAACATCAAGCCACGGTGATTATCGCCGTGGCTTTAATTATTAACACAAGGTGATGTTTTTGTCAGGGAAATGCCTAGCAAGTAAAAGGCACCAAACTCATTAGAAAAAGTGTGTCAATACCCCCGTCCCCATGACACCTTGTCCCCATGACACCTTCATGACACCTTTTATAGCTACCCTATTATTTTTTATTTGCTTGGTGGGAGAAGTGTAAATTCATCAATCGAACAGATAGGCAGAGATTGGAATCCCCTCTACTAGAGGACAAAAAGCAGCGACCTGAGATAGCATCTAAACTAGTCTATCTTGACTTGATAACTATTATGCAATGTTTCAAGTCCTAACCTTGCCCACACTCACTAGCTGAACCGATTAGGATGTCTAAGCCATGGTCTAGAGCAGACAATATCGCTTCTAGGGATTCCCTAACCCCTTTCACACTACCTGGTAAATTTATAATCAGGGTCTTACCTCTAATCCCTGCGGTAGCCCTAGATAACATAGCTTTAGGTGTCTTATTCAGACCATAAAGTCTGATAGCTTCAGCTATGCCTGGAGTTGGTCTAGTAATAACTGCATTAGTAGCTTCGGGGGTAATATCCCTAGCTGAAAAGCCTGT
>JAAZML010000017.1 GCA_012798835.1 Clostridium sp. | reverse complement strand
CTTTTTATTCTAGGGATGAGATGTTTTCAAATGCACCCTCTGAGCAAAACGGATATTTTAGGGTTCCGAGAATAATGGAGTAAAATAGTTCGTGTTTTAATATTGCCTTTGGAGGCAGAAAACACTGGGTATAGTGGTAAATGCCCAGTTTAAATCTAGGAGGAGATCGGGTGAACGACCATGATCTGACCGTTCATAAGATGGTCAAATTAATAGCTGATAAAAAGATAAATGCGGTAGAACTAATACAGGAAACTTTAAAAAGAATAGAAAGGCTTGACCCAATAATCAATAGTTACATAACAGTATCCAAAACGGAAGCTTTAAAAAAAGCGAGTAAAATACAAAAAAAGCTCGATGAAGATACCAAATGCCACATTCTTGCGGGTATACCTATGGCAGTAGAGGATAGCATATGCACGCGGGGAGTAAGAACCACTGCTGGTTCTAAGATGCTTGAAAAATTTATACCGCCATATGATGCAACGGTTATGAAAAAACTTTCTTTAAAAGGCACTCCGCTTTTGGGCAAATTAAATATGGATGAGTTTGGGGTGGGTGGATATGATAAAGATTGCCACTTCAAGAACACAAAGAACCCTTGGCAGTCCGCAGAAAGGTCTAAAAGCCCCTGCAAAGGCACCGCCGCCTCCGTTGCTTCTGGAATGGCTGGTTTTGCACTTGGAGCAGATATGGATGGTTCACTAAGGCAATCAGCCGCCGATTGTGGTGTCGTGGGTCTAAAGCCTACTTATGGTCTTGTATCCCGTTTTGGGCTTATATCAACGGCTCCTTCCTTTGAACAGATTGGGGTTGTTACTTGTGATGTAACTGACTGTGCTCTTGTTCTTAATGCGATTTCTGGATATGATACCTTGGACTCCACTTCCGCAAATATGGAGCATCCAGATTACACTAGTTTTTTACAAGGTGATATTAAAGGGTTAAAAATTGGCATAGCAAGAGAATATATTGAGGGTGAGGCAATATCCCATAGTGCTAAAAAAGCCATTTTAAATGCGATAGAGACATTGACAGCTCTTGGCGCAAAATGCGAGGAATTCTCATTTTCTATGGCTCAGTATTCAGCCATTGCTCATTATATAATTGCAACGTCCGAGATAGGATCTAGTCTTGCTAGATATGATGGTGTGAAATATGGCTATAGAGCCCTTGATTGTTTGGATATTTCGCAGCTGTATTTCAAAACCCGCATGGAGGGTTTTGGGCTGGGGGTTAAGGAGAGGATTATACTTGGAACATATATCTTAAGCGAAAAACACCATGATGTTTACTATAAAAAATCTTTGAAGGTGAGAACGTTAATACAAAAAAAATTTGATGATATTTTTAAAAAATATGATCTGATCCTTGGTCTTACTGTACCCAATATTTTAAGCAAAAAAGACGGGATGAAAAGTAGGTTTTCAAAGATACCTTACCAAAACATGCACACGGTATCGGCAAATTTGGCGGGTCTTCCCGCAATTAGCCTGCCTTGCGGTTTTGACAACAATAAATCTCCAGTTGGTCTTCACTTCATCGGCAGACATTTCGATGAGGGTACCTTGCTTCGCACGGGATTTGCCTTTGAGCAAAATACGGATTTTCATAAAAAGAGACCAAAATTAGAATGGGTGGATAAAAATGCGTTATGAAACGGTAGTAGGCTTGGAAATTCATGTGGAACTTTCAACCAAATCAAAAATATACTGTTCGTGCTCCACGCAATTTGGGAGCGAGGCAAATACCCAAATATGTCCGGTTTGTGTAGGTATGCCGGGGGCACTTCCAGTACTTAATAAAAGTGTTGTAGAATATGCTGTTAGGGCAGGTATTGCTACAAACTGCAGCATTACAGAATATAGCAAACAGGATAGAAAAAATTATTTTTACCCTGATCTCCCTAAGGCATATCAGATTTCACAATTCGATTTGCCGATATGTACAGGCGGTTATGTGGATATTGATACAGATGGGGGAAAAAAAAGAATCGGTATTACAAGAATACATATTGAAGAAGATGCCGGAAAACTCATACATGACACAAAAGAAGATTGCTCCCTCATTGATTATAACAGGGCTGGTATACCTCTAATTGAAATTGTTTCTGAGCCGGATATATCGTCTCCTTTGGAAGCAAAAATGTTTGTAGAGGAACTCAAGGCGATAATTGAGTATATTGGTGTATCCGATTGCAAGATGCAGGAGGGTTCTTTTAGGGTTGATGTAAACATCTCAGTAAGACCAAAGGGAGAGCAAGATCTTGGTGTAAGAACTGAGATGAAAAATTTAAACTCAATAAGAACAATTATGAGGGCAATAGAAGGGGAAAGGACAAGACAAATAAAGGTACTGACAGATGGAGATGAGGTTTTCCAAGAGACCCGGCGCTGGGATGAACAAAAAGGGGGAAGTTATCCCCTAAGGAGCAAGGGAGAGGCAAGGGATTATAGATTTTTTGCTGAACCTGATCTTATGCCGATAGTCGTTGATCAGAGTTGGAAGGATGAAATAAAAAATACCCTGCCAGAGCTTCCGGAAGCAAGAAGAAGAAGGTTTGTGAAACAATTTGCCATACCCGAGTATGATGCATTAATAATTACCGGCTCCAGGCCGCTGGCAGATTTCTTCGAGGAAGCCGTACAAAAGAGCAAAAATGCAAAGGCGGTAAGCAACCTTATTATGGGAGAACTTTTAAGATTGCTAAAGGACAAGGATATATGTGAAGACGAAATTCCCTTATCGGCGAGCAATCTTGCAAAGTTAGTAAATCTCGTGGATGAAGGTGTTATCAGCATAACCATGGCTAAAAGGATATTTGAAAAAATGTTTGAGTCCAATAAGGATCCAAAGATAATTGTAAAAGAAGAGGGCCTTTTTGTGGTAAATGACAAAAAATCTCTTGATGAGATAGTCACTAGGGTTATTTCTAAAAACCCTGAATTAGTGGAGGACTATAGGGCGGGGAAAACAAAGGTATTTGGTTTTTTGGTGGGACAGGCCATGAAAGAGAGCAAAGGAAAGGCAGAACCCAGGATTATTAACGAAATCCTGAAAGCAAAATTGAAAGGTATATAATGTATACTTGCCCGAATATATAAAGATAAATTTTGATGGGAGTTAATTGTGCTATGAAGAAAAATCCATATATTAAATACTTGATACCTGCATTAATAGTCGTTCCGGTTTTAATTTACAACAGCCTTTTGGGATATATACTTTTTGGTGTATCTGTTTTATATGTTTTGTTTATGGAAAGAAGTATTTTATTTTTGATCCTTACAAACCAAAAATACAGAAGGGGAGATTTGGAAAATTCGCTTAAATGGCTTAAAAGAGCTTACAGCAGTGGAAAGAGCCGACCCGATATATCTATTTTATATGGTTATTTGTCAATTAAAATGGGCAATATTGAAGAATCAGAAAAGGTTTTTCAAAAACTTTTAGATTCGGATATTGATAATCAAAGCAGGGCAAAAGCAAGATTAAATTACGCACTTGTTATATGGAAAAAGGGAGAACTTAATGAGGCCATAAAAATACTTGAAGAGGTTTTTATGGATTATAAAGATAGAGCAATATACGGAAGTCTTGGTTATTTGCTTATACTATCGGGTGATTTTAAAAAGGCTTTGGAGTTTAACCAAGTAGCATACCAGTATAATGCTTCGGATGCGGTTATATTAGATAATCTTGGCTATAGCTATTATAAAACAGGAAACATGAAAAAGGCAAAGGAAATATACGAGCAACTCATGGGGCTTACCCCCCCATTCCCGGAAGCCTACTACAACTTCAGTTGTATAAAAAAGGATGAAGGGGATCTCAAAGGAGCATTGGATTTGGCCTGCAAGGCGAAAGAATTTAAACCATCGTTTCTTAGCAATTTTACCGATAAGGATTTAAGAATTCACATAGATGAGCTAAAAAGCTTAATGTCTGCCAACTCCTAGCAGGAAAAACAAATATTTTTTCGATATATACAGAAGATTGTAAGAAATACTGTGAAAAACCCTATAACATCTTGTATACAATGAACAATTTGTATATAATATAGATTGTTTGAAATACAGTAGCGATGCTGTTTCTAGTCACTAGGTATTATGACCAGGTAGTAAATAATCTGTATTTTATTTCGAAGGGGGAAAAGTCATGAGTTTTTTAGAACAAATTGCCGAAAGAGCAAAAAAAGACATTAAGACGATTGTCTTGCCGGAGGGCACGGATCCGAGAGTGGTCAAGGCCGCCTCAATGATACAAGAACGCAAGATTGCGAATGTTATACTCATAGGTAACAGGGATGATATCGAAAGGATTGCAGGTGATACAGATTTATCCGGAGTTAGGATTGAGGATCCTTCCGACTGCGATAAAATTGACGATTATACGAATGCACTATATAAATTAAGAAAATCAAAGGGGATGACTATTGAAACCGCAAAGGAGACAATACAAAATCCCCTTTACTTTGGAGTAATGATGGTTAAGGAAGGTCAAGCTGATGGCATGGTGGCAGGAGCTGTAAATTCGACAGCCAATACTTTGCGTCCCGCACTTCAGATATTAAAGACTGCCCCCGGCACAAAGCTGGTATCAGGATTTTTTGTGATGGTTGTACCCGATTGTAAGTATGGGCACAATGGAATTTTTATATATGCCGATTGTGGATTAGTAGAGAGCCCCAATGCTGAGCAATTATCAGAAATAGCTATAGCATCGGCCAATTCATTCGATTTACTTGTTGATGCCAAACCCCAGGTAGCTATGCTTTCTTATTCCTCTTACGGGAGCGCAAAAAGCGAATTGACCGATAGGGTTGTAGAGGCTGTAAAATTGGCAAAGGAAAAAGCACCAAATTTAGCACTTGACGGAGAACTGCAGGGGGATGCTGCGCTTGTACCAGAAATAGCAAAATCTAAGGCGGCGGGAAGCGAAGTTGCTGGACAGGCTAATGTTCTTATTTTCCCCAACTTGGATTGTGGTAATATTGCTTATAAGCTTACCCAAAGGCTGGCAAAAGCGGAAGCATACGGCCCAATAACTCAGGGTATAGCAAAACCGGTCAACGATCTTTCCAGGGGATGTAGTGCCGAGGATATTGTCGGTGTTGTGGCTATTACAGCAGTGCAAGCTCAGAATATATAAAAAATAATGGATAGGGGTGTGTATAGTAAATGAAGGTATTGGTTATTAACACGGGAAGTTCTTCTTTAAAGTATCAGCTTATTGATATGACAAACGAATTATCACTAGCGAAGGGAGTATGTGACAGAATCGGTCTTGAATATTCTTTCCTCAAGCATTCGAAAACAGGTGGGGAGTCTATTGTTATTGAAAAGGATCTTTACAATCATAAGCTTGCTATAAAAGAGGTCATATCGGCCCTGACGGATAGCGACCACGGTGTTTTAGATGATATGTCGGAAATTAAAGCCGTCGGACACCGAATTGTCCATGGGGGCGAAGGATTTAAAGATTCGGTTATAATTGATGATAATGTAATAAATGTAATAAACGAATGTGCCGATCTTGCACCTTTGCACAACCCAGCAAATATAGTAGGTATCGAGGCTTGTAAGCAAATAATGCCCAATGTCCCTATGGTTGCCGTTTTTGATACTGCGTTTCATCAGACCATGCCAAGATATGCTTATATTTATGCACTTCCATATGAGATATACGAAAAACACAAGCTCAGAAGATACGGATTCCATGGTACATCCCATAAATATGTTTCTGAGAGGGCCGCACAGTTATTAGAAAGACCCGTTGAAAACTTAAAAATTATAAGCTGTCACCTTGGCAACGGTGCCAGCATTTGTGCAATAAAGAATGGTAAATCATTGGATACCTCAATGGGGTTCACACCCCTTCAAGGGTTATGTATGGGTACTAGAAGCGGGACAATTGATCCTGCAGTTATAACTTTTTTGATGGATAAGGAGAAAATGACCGTCAAGGATGTAAGTGATTTTCTCAATAAGAAATCTGGTGTTCTCGGTGTTTCCGGTGTTAGCAGCGATTTTAGAGATATCGAAGAAGCAGCAGATAACGGAGATGAAAGAGCTAAGCTATCCTTGGATATATTTTGCTATAGAGTAAAAAGATTCATTGGAGATTACGCTGCAGTAATGAACGGTGTGGATGCGATTATATTTACTGCGGGTATAGGTGAGAATAATGCTTATGTCAGAAAGGAAATCCTAAGGGATATGGATTATTTAGGTGTAAAAATTGATTGGGAAAAGAATCTTGTAAAAGGTAAAGAAATAGATATAAGTGCACCCGAATCCACGGTAAAAACGCTTATTATTCCTACAAACGAAGAGCTTGCAATAGCCCGGGAGACAGTTAAATTGATAGGCTAGAGTACTTATCAAAGGGTGAACTCTATCAAAACGGCATAAATGATAGTAGAAAGGGCTTTTATATAATTCTTGACATGCGAATTATTAGTTAGTATAATTACTACTGTCGGTTTTAAGAGGTGATGATATGAAAATAGACATAACTGATATATTAAAAAATGATGGAAGTTCCCTTGAGGTTGAGTTTGAAAAGGCACTCGAATCAACGGGGTCTATTCCCAATGATGTTACCATTGACCGACCTGTTTATTTTAAAGGTGGAATCTTAAATTCTGGGGGTATTATAAGGCTGGAAGGGGAATTAATTGTTGATTACACAGCCAAATGCTCAAGATGTTTACAAAAGGTACCTTCAAAGATTAGGATTGCGATCGAGGAGAACTTTGTAAAAGAAGGCTATACAGGGGAAAACAACGATGAGATGGAGGATCAATACACATATCAGGGTAGGTGTATTGATATAAAAAAAGCTATGCTCGATAACATAATTTTAAGCCTTCCTGCAAGACATGTTTGTAGTGATGACTGTAAGGGTTTTTGTTTCAAATGCGGAATTAATCTTAATAATGATTCTTGTGATTGTCAAAACAAGGTGATGGATCCGCGTATGAAGGTTCTAAAGAACCTTTTTGAAAACAAAGCAATAAACCACAACAAAAACAACAACCCAGACAAGTAGAAGTAGGATGTTTTCCCAATTTTACTTATATACAATTGTTTGTTGTATGGGATGAGGAGGTGTAATTCATGGCATGCCCAAAACGTAAATGGTCCAAGGCTAGGACAGGAAAAAGGAGATCCCATTGGAAGTTATCTGCACCAAGTTTGGTTGAATGTCCCCATTGTCATTCTTTAAAGCTTCTTCACAGAGTCTGTAAAGAATGTGGACGTTACACTGTAGTACGTAAAGGTGAGCGCAAGTCAATTGAGGTTCTCAACGTAGAATAAAGCAAAGGCAGCAGATACAAACTGCTGCTTTTTGCTTAACTATATGATATGCGGGCCGGTTCTTGCATGGGGCGGCCCGATAATTTTCTAGCAAGAGTTGGGGAGGCTTTGCATTGAAGTATAAACATATACCTATAAAAATTGTGTCCAAAGGGAGCATTGCATGGGAGGCGGGCCTCCAGGAAGGCGATTTAATATTATCAATAAACAAAGAGAAAATATCCGATATATTCGATTACAGGTTTTTAATTGCCGATCACTATATTTTATTGGAAGTGCAAAAGCCCGACGGGGATATTTGGGAGATTGAAATAGAAAAGGATACGTATGAGGATTTGGGTATAGAGTTTGATAATCCTATGCTAGATGAAGCACAATCCTGCACAAATAAATGCATTTTTTGTTTTATAGATCAATTGCCTGGGGGAATGAGACAGACTCTATATTTTAAAGATGATGACTCTAGATTATCTTTTTTTATGGGCAATTATGTAACCCTGACCAATATGGATTGGCAAGAAATTGATAGGATAATAAAATACAAGATGTCTCCTATAAATGTATCTGTGCATACCACCAACCCCGAGCTGAGGGTATCTATGCTAAATAATCGTTTTGCTGGGGATGTTATGGATAAAATTAAAAGGCTTATTGATGGCAATATAACCATAAACGCACAAATAGTGCTTTGTAGAGGAATTAACGATGGAAAGGAGCTGGATAAATCCATAGAGGATCTCTCGATTTTTTATCCAGGTTTAAAAAGTATTTCCGTTGTTCCTGTGGGGATTACAAGGTTTAGAGATGGTCTTACCAAACTGGAGCCCTACGATGGGTTAAACTCCCAAAAAGTTATAAGACAAATTGAATTATGGCAGGAGAGACTCCTAACAAGGTATGGTTCAAGAATAGTTTTTTTGGCGGATGAATTTTATACTAGGGCCGGCGAAGAAATTCCGGAGTACCATGTGTATGAAGATTTTGAGCAACTAGAAAATGGTGTAGGGCTTATTGCGACATTAAGACATGAATTTTACAAACATATAGATAAGGTAAGAGGAATAGAAAAAGTTGAAAGGGAGATATCCATACCAACGGGTGTTTCTTCCTACAAATATATAAAGGAAATGGCCTTAGAACTTGAAAAAAGTATTGATGCCCTGCAAGTAAGAGTATATAGGATAGAAAATGAATTCTTTGGCAAAAATGTAACTGTGACGGGGCTTATCACCGGACAGGACTTATCAAAACAACTCAAGGGGAAAGATTTGGGTCAAGAACTTTTAATACCAATGTGTATGCTAAAGGCAGACGAAAAAATTTTCCTGGATGACTATAGTGTTGCAATGTTAGAGGAGGAGCTTGGAACTAAAATTACAATCGTCAAAAATTGCGGTAAGGATTTTATTGAAAAGATACTTGGTTTTACATTATAATAGAATTGCTTTATATTTTAGATTACTTGGAGGGAGATAAGTTGGCAAAGCCTATTGTGGCGGTAGTGGGGAGACCGAATGTGGGAAAATCGACCCTTTTTAACTATCTTGCTGGAAAGAGAATTTCCATAATCGAAGATACCCCAGGGGTAACCCGGGATAGGATATATACCGAGGTGGAATGGAGAAACAGGGAATTTACCCTTATAGATACCGGCGGAATAGAACCTTATTCCGAGGATGAGATAATGCAGCAGATGAAAAGACAGGCTCAAATGGCTATTGAGGCTGCTGATGTTATTGTTTTTATGGTTGATATAAAAGACGGAGTAACTGCCTCTGATATTGAAGTGGCGACAATGCTCAGAAAAACAAAAAAGCCGGTAATTCTTACGGTAAACAAGGTAGATAATGTAGGAGAGCCGCCAGCGGATATTTATGAATTCTACAATCTTGGTTTGGGCGAGTTAATGGCCATTTCCTCGGTTCATGGTTTGGGAATAGGGGATTTGCTTGATGAAATTCATGATCATTTCCCAGAGGAAGAAATATTCGATTCTAGTAGTGATATAATTAAAGTTGCTGTTGTAGGGAAACCCAATGTCGGGAAATCCTCCCTCGTAAATAGGATAATAGGTGAGGAAAGGGTTATAGTCAGCAATATTCCAGGAACAACTAGGGATGCTGTCGACACTTATATCGAAAACGAAGAGGGTAAGTTTATTTTTATAGATACCGCAGGGATTAGAAAAAAGAGCAGGATAAACGAGAGAATAGAAAAATATAGTACAATAAGATCATGGACTGCAATCGAAAGAGCTGATGTTTGTCTTATACTCATAGATGCATTAGAGGGAGCAACAGAACAAGATACAAAGATTGCAGGCTATGCTCATGAGCAGGGCAAGGCATCAATAGTGGTGGTAAATAAATGGGACCTTATTAAAAAGAGCACAGGTACCCTTGAAGAATATCAAAATAGTATACGAGAAAAACTGGGGTTTATGCTGTATGCACCTACTATTTTTATTTCTGCCGAAACAGGTCTGAGAGTTGATAAAATCTATGAACTGATAAAAAAGGTGGAACAGCAGGCCGCATTACGGATAACTACCGGCGTATTAAATGATCTTTTGAATCAAGCGCTTTCCATGGTGCAGCCTCCTTCCGACAGGGGAAAGAGACTGAAAATATTTTATATGACACAAATATCTGCAAAACCCCCGACATTTATTCTATTTGTCAATGATACAAAGTTAATGCATTATTCCTATGAAAGATACCTAGAGAACCAAATAAGAAGAGCATTTGGTCTTGAGGGGACACCGATAAGGTTTATACTTAGGGAAAGGGGAAAGGAATGAGCCAATTGTTGTGGATTATATCGGGAGGCACAATTTGTATCTTATTAGGATATTTAATTGGAAGTGCAAACACATCCCTTATTATTGGCAGGTTTTATGGCACCGATGTAAGAAGATGTGGGAGTGGAAATGCTGGTATGACAAATACATTAAGGACCCTAGGGAAACTTCCAGCTTTGCTGGTCATAATAGGGGACCTATTAAAAGGCGTTTTAGCTTGTGCTGCTGGTTACTTCGTAATTATGAACATTTTCAACCTACAAAACCTACATGAGCAAAGAGCATTTATAGGACAGCTTGGGGTTTTGTCTGGGGGCATTGGTGCCATACTAGGGCATAACTGGCCGCTTTATTTTGGCTTTAGAGGGGGAAAGGGAGTCCTAACCACCTTTGCTGTTATATTGTTTGTTGCCCCCATGTATGGACTTATTTTGTTGGCTTTATTTCTATTGATAGTTGCACTGACTAGGTATATATCATTAGGATCGGTGGTTGCATCTTTGGCTTTTCCTTTTTTAGTTGTACTAAAGGGCAATTCCGCCGAATTTATCGTGTTTGCGTTTTTTGTTGCCTTTCTTGTTATAGTGAGGCATAGAACGAATATAGTAAGACTTATAAGGGGTAATGAAAGCAAATTAGGTGATAAAAAAGCAAAATTATAGGAGGTTAGGGATGGGCAAGAAGATATCGGTAATCGGAGCGGGGAGTTGGGGAACTGCCCTAGCTGTCTTGTTGGCTAAAACAGGTCTGGACGTGTGTATGTGGTCAATTTTTGATGATGAAGTCAAAATGATAAACGAAAAAAGAGAACACATATCCAAGCTTCCCGGACTATCTATACCCGAAAATGTGGTTTGTACAATGGATTTGGAAAAATGTCTATATGATGCGGATATAATGGTAACAGTAGTACCTTCACAAAACACCCGGAAGGTTTTAAAAGATACGTCCAAGTATACAAAAAATGGTATGATAGTTGTTAGCTGCTCAAAAGGGCTTGAAGATGGAACCGGTTTTAGAATGTCGCAGGTGATACAGCAAGAACTTTCAAATGTTACGCCAGTGGTTTTATCGGGACCCAGCCATGCTGAGGAAGTAGCCAAGGATATTCCCACCACGGTGGTGGCGGCATCCGATAATATTAAGGCTGCTAAATTGGTGCAGGATATATTCATGACAACAAAGTTTAGGGTTTATACTAACCCTGATGTAATCGGGGTTGAACTTGGTGGTGCACTAAAAAATGTTATTGCCCTTTGTGCAGGCATTTCCGATGGGCTTGGGTTTGGTGATAATACCAGGGCAGCTTTGATGACAAGGGGAATAGCAGAAATGTCAAGACTGGGAAGAGCCATGGGCGCAAATCCTAGAACCTTTTCCGGGCTTTCAGGTATAGGGGATCTAATTGTAACTTGCAGCAGTATACATAGCAGAAATAGACGTGCCGGAATACTTATAGGCCAGGGCAAATCATTGAAAGAGGCAGCACAGGAAGTTAAAATGGTGGTGGAAGGAATAACAACAACCAAGGTTGCTTACGAAATAGCGACAGAAAAGGCTGTGGTTATGCCCATAACCAATGAGGCATACAATGTACTTTTTAAGGGTAAAAAAGCCCAAGAAGCTGTTTCGGATCTTATGACCAGAAACAAAAAATGTGAAGTCGAAGAATTATGGGATAAACTCTCATAGAAAGAAGCAAATAAAAAATTTAAATAATATAGAGTCAAAGAAAACGGTGGACATTAAAGGTCTCCCGTTTTTTTTTTACTTTTTGTAATAATAGAAGGATAAAGACAATATATTAATACAGGCAGGGTCATTTGTACTATCCCTGTTTTTTAGTGCAAGTACTGGTACTTAAAAAGCTGTGAAAAACATAGCATTGCAAAAGGTAATAGGTTTGTTTGTGTTTGGAAAGAGAGAATAATTAAAAACGGCAAGTTTTAAATAAAAGTGAGGGGGGTTTGCGGGTGGAAAAGTATGATATATACCAGCAAATATCTGAAAGGACCCAAGGGGATATATATATTGGTATTGTGGGTCCTGTTAGAACGGGAAAATCCACATTTATAAAAAGATTCATGGACTTATTGGTCATACCTAATATAGAAAATGAATTTTCAAAAGAAAGAGCAAAAGATGAGCTTCCACAAAGTGCTTCTGGGCGCACAATAATGACAACAGAGCCCAAATTTGTTCCAAACGAGGCCATCGAAATTGAACTTGATGAAACTGTGCAATTCAAAGTAAGGTTGGTTGATTGTGTGGGTTATATGGTAAAAGGTGCAATTGGCCATATGGAAGATGATGCACCTAGAATGGTGTCTACTCCTTGGTTTGACAAGCAGATACCCTTTGTGGAGGCCGCCGAAATAGGTACAAAAAAGGTTATAAATGATCATTCCACTATTGGACTTTTAATAACGACTGACGGAAGCATAACAGATATAGAAAGGGAAGATTATATAGAGGCTGAAGAGCGTGTGGTAATGGAACTCAAGGAAATAAACAAACCCTTTGTCATGTTGTTAAACTCTGTGAATCCCACCAATCCTGATACGGAGAAATTAAGACAGGAGCTTGAGCAAAAATATGGCATTCCAGTTATCGGGACGGATTGTGCACATCTTAGAATTGAAGATCTGAATACAATAATGGAAAAGGTTTTGTTTGAATTTCCCATTAGGGAAATTGGGATTAATATACCTAAGTGGATTGAATCTTTAAAAGACGATTATTGGCTCAAGGCGGATATGATAAATGCTATAAGGGAAGTGTTTACAGACATTACAAAAATCCGTGAAATCAGAGGTATTGCGGATAGATTTGATGGAATGGAATTTATAAAGAGGGCATACGTAGATAAAATAAATCTTGGATTAGGAACGGTTTATCTTGAAATAAATGAACAGGACGGTTTGTTCTACCGAGTTTTAAGTGAAATGACCGGAATTGAAATAGAAGGGGAACACAGGCTGGTATCTTTAATGACAGAGCTTGCAAAAACGAAGGAAAAATATGATAAGGTTCAGTATGCATTAAACGATGTAAAGATGAAGGGTTATGGTATAGTCACACCACAAATGGGGGAACTCTCCCTTGAGGAACCTGAGATAGTAAAGCAGGGTAGTAGATTCGGTGTAAAACTTAGGGCAAGTGCACCTTCGATACATATGATAAGAGCAGATATCGAAACAGAAATAGCACCCCTTGTAGGAACTGAGAAACAGTCAGAGGAATTGGTTAATTATTTATTAAGGGAATTTGAAAACGAACCAGAAAAGCTGTGGCAGTCAAATATATTTGGGAAATCTCTACATGAGCTGGTAAATGAGGGGTTACAAAACAAACTTTTCAGAATGCCGGAAGATGCTCAATTAAAACTCCGAGAAACATTACAAAAAATAATCAACGAGGGAAGCGGCGGACTTATCTGTATCATTCTTTAACCATCCAAAAATATTGCCGTGTATTTCGTGATACAACCGGGTTTTGAGAAAAATATAAATATGGGCAAAACTAATAAGCACTATCATTACTAAATATGGTAGTGCTTTTGTGGCGAGTTTAATGATCGGGGGAGGCAGATAGGATGCTAGTTTTTGATTGCCTTTTAATAAATTTAGATACTTATTACCAGGGAACATATGGTTATACAGATTTGACACTAAATATTTTTCCTATATTTACGATATAGAATAAAGTGATACCTATATTCTAGGTTTAATAAAGTCTAGATTCCTAGGATGAATGGACGGATGCAGCATTCGATTATCAACAAAGGAGGAGAAAATTATGCAAATGAGATTAATTTTGTTGGCGCTGGTTGCTGTGCTGGTATTTAGCTTATCAGCATGTATGGGGGGAGAGGCCAGTACGGGTTTAGATCCGAAAGCAACACAAAAAGATGCAGCTGACGGGGGAAATGAGAAGGAAGAAGTGAATCTTTCAGTTTGGCTTATGCCAAACAGTGCGGACACGGTAAGTGATTTTCTTGACATTACAAAACCCTACACGGATCAAAACCCACATGTAAAAATCAATGCGACGGTTATTGATTGGGGTGCAGCATGGACAAGGCTTACCTCGGCTGCAACGACAGGTTCAGCCCCCGATATCTCCCAATTGGGAAGTACTTGGGTTGCCGGTATAGGTTCCATGGGTGCTTTAGTTGATCTAAGCGATAAAATTGACGGAGATAAGTTTGTCGATGCTACAAAGCAGTTTACCGGCATCAGGGGTAGAAGCGAAATGTATGGTATGCCTTGGTTTACCGAAACAAGGGCACTTTTTTACAGAATTGATGCTTGTGAAAAAGCCGGTGTAGATCCAAAAACAGATTTTGACACCTGGGATTCATTTAAAAATTCCTTACAGAAGCTCAACAATATACAAATTGATGGCAAAAAACTCCCTGCCTTAGGAATGCCGGGTAAGAATGACTGGAACGTTATACATAATTTCTCGTTTTGGATTTATGGAGCAGGTGGGGAATTTGTAAGCAGTGATGGATTAAAGGCAACATTTTCGGATGATAAATCCCTAGAAGGAATTAACTTCTATGTTGAGCTTGCAGTTGAGGGACTTATGGATCATACTTCACTGGAGAACGATACCAACCATATTGAATCCATGTATGCAGCCGGTGAGTATTGTACCTCGTTTATGGGACCTTGGGTAATTACAGATCTCAAGAGAAATAAAGCAGATGATGGTAATGATATTATTGATAAAACAGGGATTGGGTTAGTGCCTGAAGGACCCGAAGGAAGGTTTGCATTTGCTGGGGGTAGTGTACTTTCAGTTTTTAATTCTTCCAAAAATATAGGAGAAGCTGTAGCTCTTTTAGATTATTTATCGGGTCTTGATGCCCAGCTTGCTTATTCTGAGGTGACTGGAAACCTTCCTACTACGGTGGAAGCGTATGATGATCCGGCGATATCCGGTGATCCCTATAAGAGTATTTTTAAAGAACAGATGAAATACGGAAAACACTATGCATCCATACCGGGATGGGCTCCGGCAGAGAGTATTTTCCAAAGCGGTTTGAGTATTGTTTGGGATAATGCTATGGGTATAGGCGATGTTTATAGCCGTGAAAGAACCAAGGCGATAATAGAAGATGTGGAGGAAGAACTTAACCAACTTCTAGAAGAAAATGCCGTGGAACTTATTGAATAACCTAATTAGGGTGAAAAGCGGTTATGCTTTTTTAAAAAACATGTATGTCTTTATTTGATAAAAACTTGGGGGCTTTATGCCCCTAGGTTTTTACTAAATTAGGGAAAACAAATCTTGCTTTTATATATATGGAATCAATTGCATAAAGGATGAAATGTATTTATATCGAATTATTTATAATAAAACCAAAGTTCTAATTAATAAGTGAGGATGGGGGTGAAGGGTTGAAAAAAACTTTGCTTTTGTTATTAGTATTTGTTTTGCTAATTATTATGGCACCAGTAGGGGTAAACGCTGCCCAGCTTTATTCGGGATTTTTGTGTGAACCTTCCGATACCATAATAGCCGTAGAGGGTAGGATTGTTCAACTAGAAAGACAGCCTGTTAGTATTAATGGCAGGATACTGGTCCCTGCAAGGTCAACCTTTGAAAATTTGGGAATTAAAACCGATTGGTATCCCGGATATGAGGTTGTAAAAATGGTTTGCGGGGATGCCAGCTATATTACAATGAGTATAGGAAGTAGGGTTGCCTATACAAATGGCAAAATCAAATATATGGAAGCTCCGCCCGTCCTTATAAATGGGTTGGTTATGGTTCCAATAAGATTTGTGGCAGAGGAATTTGGTTCTACTGTTGGATGGGATGCAAAAAACAATTTGGCGTTTATTGGGAATGCCCCCGAGCTGCCTTCAAGGGGAGGGGAGCTCCTGCCGAATAGAGAATATAAGGTCGTAATAGATGCAGGTCATGGGGGAAGTGATCCTGGAGCTGTGTATGGGGGGATTTACGAGAAGAGCCTAAATCTAGATATTGCGATAAGGCTTAATAACCTCCTCAAAGCCGAAGGGATACAGACTCACATGACAAGAAATAATGATCTTGCTGTGGGGTTATATACAAGGTCGGGTCTTGCCAATGATATTGGTGCCGATTTGTTTGTTAGCGTTCACAATAATGCTGGACATAGTATGTATTCAGGATGCATGACACTGTATCATCCTAGTATTCAAAAAAAGAAGGGGGACCTGTCATCCTATGAATTTGCAAAAATTATACAAGACAATTTGGTCAGAACCCTAGGGGCAACAAATTTGGGGGTTATCGAAATACCAAATTTGGCAGTGCTGCGCACGACGGATATGCCAGCTGTAATTGCCGAGGTGGGTTACATGTCAAATAGCAGTGAGCTGTCAAAGCTTAAAACTGAAGAATACAGGCAAAAGGCTGCGGAAGCATTGAGGGATGGTGTTGTCCAAAGCCTTAAAAGAATGTATTAACTCCTATATCTTCAAAATAAAACAGGCAATTTACTTATAAAAATTAAACTAGAGGCTATGTTTTCCTTTAGTTTAATTTTTGTTGTTCTTTAAATGTTTTTTAAGATTGGCTAAGGGCGGCAGATTAGGAATCCCCTATATGGTCTTTAACTCGAAACAATTTTAAGATATAATGGGTTAGGTAATAAGGTTGGAACTTACGAGTATATACAGGTTTTAGATATAGTTGATATAAAAATTGGAAAAACAAATACTTACTAGGGGGATACAATGAAAATTGCAGTAATTGATGGTCAAGGGGGAGGTATTGGCAAATTAGTGGTCGAAAAACTAAGAAGAATCCCCGTACAAAACATGCAAATAATAGCATTGGGAACAAATGTTGCAGCCACAACGCTTATGCTAAGAGCAGGTGCGAGTGAAGGGGCCACAGGGGAAAATGCTATAGTATATAATGTACCTGGAGTGGATATTATTATTGGAGCAATTGGAATTGTTGTAGCAAATTCCATGATGGGTGAGCTTACACCTTTGATGGCTGAGGCAATAAGCAGTTGCCATGCCAAAAAAATTCTTATTCCCCTGCAAAAATGCAATATTGAAATCGCAGGCGTAAAAAATATTCCTCTTCCCCAGCACATAGAAAATGCGATAAGCATGGTAGAGGATTATATGCTAAAATAAAAGCACTAAAAATAATAGGGATAGAATCCCAAAAAGGCAGGAAACGGTTAAGATATGAATCAAAGAACATTTAAAGTTTTAGAGTTTGATAAGATAATAAATATGCTTTTAGGTTTTACCTCTTCATCTTTGGGTAGGGAACTGGCATCAGGACTTCTGCCCCAAACGGATTTTAATAAGGTCTTACAAAGCCTGGATGAGACCTGTGATGGGGTAAGTTTTATAGTAAAAAGGGGTGGCCCTCCTATGGGCGGCGTTACTGATATAAGGGAAAGCATAAAAAGGTCAGATAAGGGGGCAGTGCTAAACCCCGGAGAACTCCTGCGGATTGCCGGTGTGCTCAGGGCAGTAAGAAATCTTAAAAATTACTCCGATAATACCGGTATAAAAGCAGATAATAAAAACATAGTAGCAGAGCTTATTGCCTGTCTTAGAGGCAACAAGGGGCTTGAGGATAAAATTTTTAGGGCCATTATAAGTGAAGAAGAAATATCAGATTCTGCAAGTACTCTTTTGGCCAATATAAGAAGACAGGTACGTAATTCTCAGGATACGATAAAGGAAAAGCTCAATGATGTTTTAAAATCCCCCAAATATAAAAAATACATTCAAGAACCCATTGTTACTATGAGGGGAGATCGCTATGTTGTTCCCATAAAGCAGGAGTATAGGGCGGAAATACCCGGCCTCATACATGATTCCTCCGCAAGTGGTGCAACTATTTTTGTCGAGCCTATGGCCGTAGTGGAAGCCAACAATAAAATTAGGGAGCTCAAAATTAAAGAACAACTCGAAATTGAAAGGATATTAGGGGAATTATCCTGTGGGGTTGGGGAAATAGCTCAAACCCTTGACTCTAATATGTCATTGCTTGCAAGGATTGATTTTATATTTGCCAAGTCTAATTTAAGTCTAAAATTAAAATGTACTCGTCCAGAACTCAATGATGAGCATAAAATTTTGATCAAAAAGGGCCGTCACCCTTTGCTTGATCCAACAAATGTCGTGCCTATAGATTTTTGGATCGGACAGGATTTTAATACCCTTGTTGTAACGGGACCCAATACGGGGGGAAAAACAGTTACTCTAAAGACAGTAGGGCTTTTTGCTTTAATGGCACAGTCAGGTCTTCATATACCAGCAGGTCACGGAACGCAAATGGGGGTGTTTGGGAAAATATATGCCGATATAGGTGACGAGCAGAGCATAGAGCAAAGTCTTAGTACTTTTTCCTCCCATATGAAAAATATTGTAGATATATTAAACAAGGTGGACAGCAATTCCCTTGTGCTTTTTGATGAGCTGGGTTCCGGAACGGATCCGACCGAGGGGGCTGCCTTGGCCATGGCGATTCTTGAATATTTAAAGAAGATAGGTGGCATTACTGTAGCCACAACCCATTATAGCCAGCTAAAAGTTTATGCTGTCACTACCAGTTCTGTAGAAAACGCCTGTTGCGAATTTAATGTAGAAACACTAAAACCGACGTATAGACTCCTTATAGGGGTACCCGGCAAAAGTAATGCCTTTGCTATATCTAAAAGACTTGGGCTTTTGGACGATATCATAGGGCGGGCAAAAGAATATTTGACTACGGAAGAAATTAAGTTTGAGGATATGCTCCTATCCATTGAAAAGAATCTTGCCCTTGCAGATGAGGAACGGACAAAGGCGAAGATCTATAGACTTGAGGCAGAGAAATTTAAAAAAGAAATCGAAGAGCAAAAAAGGATTCTTGCACAAAGCAGAAAAAAACATATCAGGGAGGCAAGGGAAGAAGCACGGCGGGTTCTTCTGGAAGCTGAAAATAAGGCCAAAGAGATCATTGCCGAAATGAGAAGACTTCAAAGGGAGGCAAGTTTTGAAAAATACAATGAGGCACAAAAGATAAGACAAGAACTCAAAACCAGCGTAGATTCTATTGAAGAAAAGCTAATCGAGCCGTTAATCACTAAAAACATACAAACAGCGACACCACCGCAAAATTTAAAGCCGGGAGATAGTGTTCTAATACTAGATTTAAATAAAAATGGAACGATTATAAATCCGCCGGATACAGACGGGGAAGCATTGATACAAGTGGGCATAATGAAGATCAATATTCATGCTTCCAAACTAAAATTACTTGACGAGCAAAGGTTGGAACACGAAAAAGTGGGCCTTGGCAAAATAGCAACAGCCAAATCAAAAAATATTAGCCTTCAGGTGGATGTAAGGGGGCATTGCCTAGAAGAAGCCCTTGAGAGCGTTGATAAATATATTGATGATGTAGTCATTGCGGGATTAAATACAGTATCCATAATCCATGGTAAGGGAACAGGGGTTTTAAGAAACGGAATCCAAAAATATTTAAAAACAAACCCGAATGTAAAATCATTCAGGTTGGGTGAGTACGGAGAAGGTGGAACGGGTGTTACAATAATTGAATTAGGGTAACTATCAGGTAAAATAGATAGTATAAATATGGCTATGATATATGCTTATCAGGTGTTTGACGAAAGCCGTTTTATGAGTTTTGAAGCTCTTTTAAGATCTAAAAGTGCATTTCTATACCTGATAGCTGTTTTGACCTTATTGATAAAAATTAGCCTATGGGTGTCATCAAACGGCTTAACTATGTAATCAAAGATGTCAAATTTCAGGGTTTTCTCAATGCTTTCTGGATCATCTAAATTTGTAGCAACTATTACAGGGATTTCCGCATGGTAAAGGGTTTTGGAAAACTCCCCCAGAAATCCATATCCATCCATAATGGGCATGATTATATCTAATAGAATCAAATCGACATTACGACTTTCAATAAGTTCTAAGGCCTCAAGACCATTGACAGCAGAGATAATACTATATCTTTCATCGTATAAACAGTTTTTTACAATAGCGTTGTCTAGCATATTATCGTCTATAAGGAGAATTGTATTGTTCATGGTATCACCCTTTTTTATATAATAATTCTATATCTATTAAAGTTTAATATTCTATGAATATAAGGAAAAACCCTTTGGGAATGTATGGGAATGGGGCGAGGGTAGATTATTGCAAATCAGGGAAGATATCAAAAGACTTTTAATATTTAAATATTTTTAATAAAGCGGTATAATGGTACTTTGAAGATATCGTTTCATGGGGGTGACAATATTCAATGCCCGAGGAAGAGAAGAACCTTATTAAAAAAGCACGAACCGGTGATATAAAAGCGTTCGAAGAGCTAATCAAGGGTTGCCAAAGCAAGGTGTTCAACATTGCCTACAGAATGGTTGGCAATACCGACGAAGCCTATGAAATTGCACAGGAAGTATTTTTAAAAGCCTATAAATCAATTAAAGACTTTAAGGGTAATTCTTTATTTAGTACCTGGTTATACAGAATTACTACAAATACATGTTTGGACGAGCTTAGGAAAAAGAAAAAGGTAATATCTTTGGACGAGGATATCAAATTTGGTGATGCCTCCATCAAACATCAAATAAGGGATGATTCCCCTGGTCCAGAGGATTTAATCGAAAAAGCTGAAACTGTAAAACTAGTAAATGAAATGATAGAACTTTTGCCCGAGGATTATAAATCCGTAATAGTACTAAGGGATATTCAGGGGTTCAGCTACAAAGAAATATCTCAAATAATAAAATGCCCCATCGGTACTGTTAAGTCAAGAATCAATAGGGCGCGTCAGATGCTTAAGGAATTGTTTTTAAAAAACGGGGAACTTATTATAAAAGAATTCGTCAAATAATAGTGAAGGGAGGGCTTCAAATGAAAGATTGTAATAAAATACTGAGCATACTTTCCCTGTATATAGATAATGAGTTGGATGACAAAGAAAAAAGGGATTTTGAGCAGCACATAAAATCCTGCAAATCTTGTCGGGATGAACTGGATAAACTTACAAAGATCGTGTCCATGCTAAATTCACTTGAGGAGATCGATCCCCCGGCTGATTTCGAACGAGACCTCCATGAAAGGCTTGTTGCAGAAAATGAAGCAAGAAAAATGCCTAGGGTAGTGCTCGGCGGATGGGGGAAGTATTTTGGGTTTGCCTCCGCCGTTGCTGCACTTTTAATTTTCGTTTTTACAGCAAAATTTTATCCCTTTAATAAAACCAAAGGGACCCAAGATAATGGGGTATATAAGTTGGAAACTAGAAGGGATTTTGATATAAAATTAGATACCAATGAACCAGAGCATAAAATTTGTGAGGGGTATTCAGAGGCTACAGAAACCGATATAGTTACCCCCCTTATATCGGATTATGGGCTGGATTATAAAAACGAAATAATTATTAGGATAAATTCCACAGAACCCGCCGGGGTGATAGAGCATATCAAAGGTTTTATAAAAGATGATTTTACCGTTGCAAAAATTGGTGCACCCGAGCCTCCTAATTTACCGCAGACAGATACGATAGAACCCGAGGCCAATGGCAATGCAATTGAATTCACCCTAAAAGAGGATGAATATGATAAGCTAATAAAATATCTTGAGGATGAATATAGGGATAAAATTACTATAATAGATGGGTACAATCAAATGCTCTATATAAAAAATCAACTTGAAAAAAGACTTATACAGATAGCCCAGCAGGCAGAAAGCAGCAAAGACTCAGAAGATGGAGAGTTTAAAAAAGAAGAAAGCGAGATAAAAAGGAAACTCCTTGAAATTGAGCGTATAGAAGGATATAAAATGGTAAAGATAATAGCCGAATAAAAGATGCATTTTCGGTCTTCTTTGAAAGTAAGAAGGATATTCAAAGTATTTGTCGAATGCATTCTTTAATAAGATTTTGGCTTATTTATACGATCAAAACCAAGGGAGGAAGCATAATGAACATTAAACCAGCCAATTGGATGATTATTGAAAGTGAAAATTATATTCTGTCAACAGAAGAAAAGGATGAAATTTTCAAAAGGGGGGCTGTGATAAGCATAAAACACCCGGCTGCTTTCGAACCAATTTTATCGGTGATACAAAAAATACAAGGGGAAAGGATTTTCTTTAGAGTCCCCGAGGCATTTTTGAGAAATAATATTCTTAAGGGCGATGAGGTTACCTGCCATGTAATGAAGGGAGATTATGAGTATATAGTAGAGGGAATGATTTCTGAATTTGATTTAAATTATCCCTGGTTTGCCCAACTTCTAATTCAAAAAATCGATAGATTTAGAAATAATAGAAGAGATAAAAGGTACCTAGCCAATTTCCAATCCAAATTTACTCCCAGCGGAGTTAGAGATAGCATATACGCAATAATCAAAAATATTAGCTTAACTGGTATTTGTGCTGTCTTTAAAGAAGATATTGAAGTAGAGAGTCTTCTTAGTGTTTTTGTTAATGCCTCAATTGAAGAAACCTTTGATTTGGAATTTAAGGCCAAAGTAAACCGAGTTATCGATCGCCAGCAATACAAGGAATATGGATTGGAGATCCTGGAAATCGATGACATAAACAAAGATAAATTGGATAGATTAATCTATAGGTTGGAATGTAATGAGGCGGAATTTGTTTCTAACGATCTAAAATAGTTCCGTTTCAGTAAAGAAGCATATTACCCATAAATGCCTTATTACTACTGAATGCTTCAACAAAACCTGAGGCCCTTTTATAGGTGGCCATTTTAAAGATTATAATGGGTGGAAGAGCAATAAAAACGAGAGGGCTTAATGTCCTTGAGTTTTTTTGTGTATAAGGGTTTTATGCAATAAAATTAAAGGAGTGATGGAATAATAATGAATATATATGCAGTGGTAGATAGATTAGAGGATGGGAATGTAGTTTTGGTATCCGACGATTATGGACTAGAAGTAAGGATTCCCTGTAACTACGGGGATAGAGAATACATAGTAGGGGAAAGAATTTCTATTACCTGGGAATGAGAGGGTTATGATGGATGAAAAAAAATTAATGATTGTAGATGGAAACAGTATATTAAACAGGGCCTTTTATGGTATTAGCACACTCCTGATGACCTCCGATGGGGTGTACACCAATGGAATTTACGGGTTTATAAATATTATACAGCGCTATATAGAAGAAGAGGATCCCCAATACCTGTGTATTGCATTTGATTTAAAGACCCCAACTTTTAGACATAAAATGTATGAAGGTTACAAGGCAAAAAGAAGAGCTATGCCCATAGAGCTTAGTGAGCAAGTTCCAATTTTAAAAGAAGTACTGGACGCTATGAATATTAAAAGGCTTGAAAGGGAGGGTTTTGAAGCGGACGATATTTTGGGCTCTATTTCTCAATGTGCGCAAAACCTAGGGATCACATCAGTGCTTGTAACCGGTGACAGGGATGCATTCCAGTTGCTCGGGGAAACCACAAGGTTAAAACTACCTAGAACAAGGGGAGGTAAAACCACCACCGAAGAATATGATCATAGACGTATAGTTGAGGTATACGGGATAGAACCCGACCAATTTGTGGACGTAAAGGCCTTAATGGGGGATGCATCCGATAATATCCCGGGTGTTCCAGGTATCGGTGAAAAAACGGCTCTAAAGATTATAAGGGAATTTGGAAGTCTCGATAATTTGTACAATTCTTTAGATATGATTAAGGGGAAGAAGATAAAGGAGAACCTAGAAAAATACAAAGAACAGGCCTACCTTAGCAAAAAGCTTTCCAAAATTGATAGAAGTATGACAAAACTTTGTGATTTTGAGGATCTTAAGAGGAAGGAAATTGACAAAGAACAGACGGCAAAGATATTTAAAAAGTTGGAATTCAAAAGTCTAATTGAAAAATTTGATTTGGATGTTGACAAAACCCAAACGGATATTAATATAGATATTCATACAATTACCTGCATAAAAGAGCTGAATATTTTAAAAGAAGAGATGGAATCTAAAAAAGAGATATACATCTACCATTTGATCGATAGAATAGATAAGTTTACCCAAAAACTGGCATCTATTGTGTTATCTTGCAAAGAAGGACAGGCATATTATGTTGATTTAACAAGAAATATAGATGAAGAGCAATTTCTACAAAAGTTTGAATCAATTTTTGAAAATAATGACATAAAGAAATATGGTCATGATTTCAAAAGTTTTTTAGTATACTTAAATAATAAGGGAATAGACTTTAAAGGCTTGGCTTTTGATACAATGATCGCCGCATATATAATAAATCCCTCAAAGGATACTTATACTGTAACAGAAACTGCCCTAGAATTTTTAGATAAAAATATAGCTTCGGTTGAAGAACTTGCAGGTAGGGGTAAAAACTTTACCTTTTTCAAAGATATGCCCCATCAGACCCTATCTGAGTTGGTAGGGGTATACCCAAGAATCATAGAACAGGTAAGCCAAAAAACCGAAAAAATACTCTGCGAAAATGATCAGAAAGAACTTTATTTTGACATAGAACTACCATTAATCAAAGTACTTGCAGATATGGAGCATTATGGGTTTAAGGTTGATGTGGGGGCTTTGGTCGAATTCTCTCGCCAACTAGATGGTAAGATCGACACAATTAGAAAAGAGATATATTCACTTGCGGGAGAAGAGTTTAATATAAATTCCCCCAAACAATTAGGGGTTATTCTTTTTGAAAAACTTGGTCTGCCAGTAGTTAAAAAAAATAAGACGGGTTATTCTACGGATGTAACTGTGTTGGAGGAGCTCTACGACAGGCATAAAATCATTCCACAAATACACCATTATAGGCAGCTGGTAAAGCTAAAAACTACTTATGCAAAAGGCCTTCTTTCCGTGATAGATCCCACAACTGGAAAAATACACTCAAGTTTCAACCAAACTTCTACCGTTACCGGAAGGATCAGCAGCACGGAACCCAACCTACAGAACATACCAATAAGGCTTGATATGGGTAGAAAAATCCGCAAGGTATTTATACCCTCAAGCGATGATTCCCTCCTTTTAGATGCCGATTATTCACAAATTGAGCTCAGAGTTCTAGCACATATCACCAATGATGAAAATATGATAAATGCTTTTTTAGAAGGCAAGGATATACATACACTAACTGCTTCAAAGGTTTTTGATACACCCATTGAAGAGGTAACACCAATTATGAGGGATAGGGCAAAGGCTGTAAACTTCGGAATAATCTACGGAATAGGTGATTTTAGTCTTGCAAAGGATATTGGTATAACAAGAAAAGAGGCTAGAAAGTATATAGACAGCTATCTCGATAGATACCCAAATGTTAGGCAATATATGCAAGATGCTGTGGAAATGGGTAAAGAACATGGGTTTGTAAGCACTATGTTTAACAGGAGAAGATATCTGCCGGAGCTAAAATCACGTAACTACAATATTAGATCCTTTGGCGAACGTATTGCTGTAAATACATCAATTCAGGGTAGTGCCGCAGATATTATTAAAATTGCTATGGTAAAAGTCCACAAAGAGCTAAGAAAAAGAAAACTAAAATCTAGGCTTATACTACAGGTTCATGATGAATTAATTATAGAGGCACCGGCCAAGGAAGTAGAGGAAGTTAAAAATATTTTACTAATGGGTATGCAAAATGCAGTGCAGTTAAAGGTTCCTTTGGTCGCAAAAATTAATTTGGGTAGCAATTGGTACGAAACAAAATAAAATGCGGGCAAATGAGTTGCCTGTATAAAATAAAAACGACATAAAGGAATGTTTACAAAATGAAGGTAATCGGAGTAACTGGGGGCATCGGGAGCGGAAAGAGTACTGTATCGGGGATTCTACGGGATTTGGGGGCCGTTATAATCGATGCTGACATAATAGCTAGGGATGTCATTAAAAAAGGGTTGGGAGCGTATAATGAGCTTGTATCCTATTTTGGTGCGGGGATACTAGATAAAACCAACGAGATCGATAGACACAGTTTGGCCAAAGTAGCTTTCGATAACAAAGAAGATACTGATGCTTTAAATGCCATTACCCATAAATATATTTCAAATGTTATCCTGCAAGAATTGGAAGCTTGTAAAAACATTCAAAGAAATGTTGTTATAGATGCGGCAATTCCGATAAAATGCGGTTTTCTTGATGTTGCTGATAGGGTGTGGGTTGTGGTTGCCAGCATGGAAAATAGAATAAAAAGGGTCATGGCAAGAAGTGGTTTGTCCCACTGTCAGATTCTAAACAGGATAAAGGCCCAACCAGAGGATGATTATTATTATAAAATGGCCGATATCATAATACAAAATAATGGAACACTAGAAGAATTGAGTAGAACGGTTAAAGCAAATTACAGGGGGATTATTTTTTAAGGTGGTATATTTGTGATAAAAAAAATGAAAACAAACATAAAGATTCTGCTGGTTTTAATAGTATCTTTAATAGCTGTTATTCTGATAATTGAAGTGGCTATGACCAGAATGTACCCAACAAGATATAAAGAATATGTCTTCAAATATTCAAATGAGTATGAGTTGGATCCCTATCTGGTTTTTTCAGTTATTAAAGCTGAGAGCAGTTTTAACCCAGATGCGACTTCGCATATGAATGCTCGGGGGCTTATGCAGGTTACAGACGAAACAGCCCTTTGGATCGCAGAAATGATGGGTATAAAAGATTTCGATCCCCAATCAATATACAATCCCCAAGTCAATATAATGTTTGGGTGCTGGTTCCTAAGTTATTTGAGCAGGCAATTCGACAGCGTTGATCTTGTAATTGCCTCATACAATGCCGGAGGTACAAGAGTCCGCTCGTGGCTAAATGATAGTAGATATAGTAATTCGGGTAAGACCCTTACAGTAATACCCTACGGGGAAACAGCCCAGTATCTTAAAAGGGTGAAAAACTACTATTCGGTATACAAAAAACTTTATGCTTGAACATAGGAGAAACCCTAGGAAGCGGTTTAGCGGATGGAACTATATCCAGATCTGAAATTGACTTTTCCTGAATGTTTGGTATCCTGTTTTTCCGTGTAGGCAACGGATACGCTGCTTTGTGATGTTCTATAGCATTCATCGCAATATTTCCCTGTGCGTATGCATTTACCACATTTATCGCAGAAAAGAAAAAGATTTTTGGACTCTATGATTTCGAGCCGACTTTCCCGCAAATACCGTTTAATCTTAGCTACCGATATATCTAAATTATTGGATACCTCGAAAATTTTAGCTCCTGGATGAAGGGTTAAATATTCTTTTATTTTTTGGAAATCATATTCATCGAATTTCCAGCAGGTTGGGCATAGTACAGAAAATCCGTTCGACTCAAACAACTTACCACATCTTTTACAGTTTTGGAAACCTTGCATGAATCCCACCCCGATCTATGAAGTATGAAGTATAACCCCGAAAGGAAGGGTATACCCTTATAATAATATTATACACTAATTTTTGTTCAATGTTAATCTTAAATTTGGAAATGGCAGCAAGACACAGCGTTGGACACCCCAAAGATAGGGGGGATTTCACATTTAAAAGGAAATCCCTTTAAAACAAAATTAAAATTTAAAGTCTTCTTCCCACGGCCGATGCCACCGGGCCCAATTCATTCATGAGTTGTTCGAATTTAGAAGGAATTAAAGATTGAGGTCCATCACATAAGGCACAGTCGGGGGCCGAATGCACTTCAACAATAAGTCCGTCTGCACCGGTTGCGATGGCACCTTTTGAGAGCGCATTTACATACCTCCATGTCCCGGCCGCATGACTAGGATCAAGTATTATTGGCAGATGTGATAACTCTTTGATGACCGGTATGGCACTCATATCCACCGTGTTTCTTGTGGCAGTTTCATATGTCCGGATTCCGCGCTCGCATAAAATAATATTGGGATTGCCCTCGGATATGATATATTCTGCAGCCATCAGCCATTCTTCAATGGTGGCCGAGACACCCCTTTTCAAAAGTACGGGCTTTTTATACATACCGACTTCCTTCAATAACCTGAAGTTTTGCATGTTTCTTGCACCAATTTGAATAATATCAGCATAAGATGCCACCAATTCAACATCCCTTGTATCGACAACCTCAGTGACAAGGCAAAGACCCGTTTCCTCCCTTGCAGAGGCCATTATTTTTAGACCATCCTCCCCAAGTCCTTGAAAATCGTAGGGAGATGTACGCGGTTTGAAAGCACCCCCACGCAGTATTTTGGCACCGGATTTCTTGACTTTTTTCGCAGTCTCCAGGTAAGTTTCCATGTTTTCTATGGCACAGGGACCCGCAATGACTATAATTTCATTGCCGCCAATTTTCACATCGCCCACCTGCACGATCGTAGTATCTTTTAAAAGTTCTTTTCCCGCAAGTTTGTAGGGTTTCATTATTGGTACCAAATTTTCAACCCCGGGCATATTGTAAATAAAATGGGTGCTTAAAAGTCTTTTATCTCCTATTGCCCCGATTACTGTCTTAATATCCCCGAAGATAGGATGTGTTTTAAATCCCAGATCTGAAAGTGCCTTCTCGACATTTTGGACTTGCTCTTTTGTAGCATTTTGATTCATGATAATAATCATAATAATACCCTCCAGCTTTTATAAATTTGTTATATCTAATCGGAAAATCTCAATTAAAAAAACCCCTGATCCCTTATTATTAAGGGACGAGGAGTTTATATCCACGCGTTACCACCCAAATTGGCAAAATGCCCGCTTGTTATTGTACGGGATTTGTGAGAATTATCCGATACAACCTTTCTTTTAACGGTGAAAGCTCCGGTTAGACCTACTTATAAAGTGTTCAGCCTACGGCTCAGAGGTGAACTTCGACTATAGTGCTTTTACCGAGCTTACACCCTTCTCGATTCGCTTTAAAAAACAATATAATTTACTTTACCTCATCATCGCTTTTAAAAATCTTTTTTTATATTTTATCACACAGATTTTCTTTTGTCAATTTTTTTATAGAATTCCAATCCGAATAGGTTGCTTCAAAAGGCGTTTTATACAAGATTTGTGATAAGGGCTGTCTTTGTATTGTGGCAGGTTTTTCAAAGGGTGGGTTGTAAACTATGAATTTTTAGTTTAATATATAAGTTATAGTAAACCTCTCTTCAGTCATTCTAGAAAGTTTTTTGGAGGGAGTAGATGTTTTTTCGAACAATTTTCCAATGTAGTGCTAACTTCAAAAGAATAGGAGGGTGCGGTAATGGAAGGCATGCAAATTGTTGTATTTAGGCTTAACGATGGGATATGCGGGGTAAATACTTCCCAAGTAAAAGAAATCGTAAAATACGAGGAGATCACTAAGATGCCCAAAATGCCCAGATTTATTGAAGGGGTAATTAATCTAAGGGGAAGCGTGGTCCCTATAGTGAACCTAAATAGCAGGTTTAGGATTGGTGATTCCAATATAACAAAAAAGACTAAAGTTATAATTACCGATATCGAAAGCAAATTAATAGGCTTCGTGGTAAATGATGTATACGAGATAATAAGACTCTCCCAGGAAGATATAGAGGAAACACCAGATATCATTAAAAAGGTATATAACGATTATCTAATGTGTGTGGGTAAGAAAGGTGAGAAGCTGATTTCAATACTTGATCTGAGCATTATATTGACGGATAGCGAGCTTGAGGAGCTGGATGCGAAAGATAAAGATGAAACAAATG
>JAAZML010000076.1 GCA_012798835.1 Clostridium sp. | reverse complement strand
TGCTTAGAAATAAGGGAAACGAAAATATTATTATCGTGGGCAGCCCCAACTGGAGCCAGCGTGCAGATTTGGCTGCCGACAACCCGATAGATGATGAAAACACTGTTTACACAGTACATTTCTATACGGGCACACATGAACCCGCCACCGATAACCAAGACAGAAATAATGTCATGAGCAATGCTATTTATGCAATGGAAAAAGGGTTGGTGCTTTTTGCTTCCGAATGGGGTACTAGCGAGGCAACTGGACATAACGGCCCTTATTTGGCAGAGGCGGATGTATGGATAGATTTTCTAAACAAAAACAACATAAGCTGGTGTAACTGGTCATTAACCAACAAAAACGAGACTTCAGGGGCATTTATACCCTTCGAGCTCAACAAGACCGAGGCAACCGACTTAGATCCGGGCGAAGATAAAGTCTGGGATCTTATAGAACTGAGTATTTCCGGGGAATATACCCGCACAAGGATAAAGGGGATCCCCTACGAACCCATCGACCGCACAATTAGAGAAGACTTTACCATCGTGGTATGGGACTTTGATGATGGGACCGTCCAAGGCTTTGGCATAAATGCCGATAGTCCTTTAGGCGAAGATGAAGGTATCAGCATAGCAAACTCAGAATATTCACTTGAAATATCAGGACTTAGCTCCAGCAATGATGTCTCAGATGGCAATTACTGGGCAAATGTTCGTATTTCAGCAGATGATTCTGATGCCCAACCCGATATTTTCGGGGCGGAGGAGCTTACAATAGATGTTATTGTAGATGAACCCACAACCGTTTCCATTGCTGCCATCCCTCAAAGCGGCACAAATGGCTGGGCCAACCCCTTGAAAGCATCCAAAGTATTAGCAGAAGACTTTGTTGAACAAGAAGACGGCAAATATAGGGCAACCCTAATCATTACAACCGGGGATTCGCCGAACTTTGAAGCAATTGCAAAGGATGAGGAAGACAGCATAATGACCAACATAATCTTATTTGTTGGTGCGGAAAATGCAGACGTAATATGCCTTGATAATATCGCTATATCCGGGAATCGTGCAGTTATCGAAAAACCCGTTGTTCACGATCCCCTTGGTATTGCCACCCTGCCCTCGGATTTTGAGGATGGTACACGTCAGGGCTGGAACTGGGATATGGCATCGGGGGTTAAAAGTGAACTAACCCTAGAGGAGGCAAATGGTTCTATGGCCATCTCTTGGGAAGCTGCCTACCCAGAGGTTAAACCGGAAGATGGCTGGGCTTCTGCTCCACGCCTTATGCTTCCGAATATTAACACTAGCCGCGGTGATAACAAATACCTTGCATTTGATTTTTACCTAGAACCCGTGCGAGCCAATGAGGGAAGCATCTCCATCAACCTTGCATTTGCGCCGCCTAGTCTCGGGTATTGGGCACAGGCCGCAAAAAACTTCGATATTTCTCTAAAAGACCTATCCGATATGGAGAAAACCGATGATGATCTCTATCATTTTGAAGTAATGTTTGATCTTGATCAACTCCTTGACGAGAAGATTTTTGAACCCGATACTCTCCTGCGCGATATCATAATTGTTGTGGCCGATGTCGAAAGCGATTATGCAGGCAGAATGTTTATGGATAATATAAGGTTTGAGCCCGAACCTCCAACTTATGCAATCACTGTAGAAGAGTGCTCCAACGGTACAATTGTGGCAAATTCTGAATCCGCAAAAGCCAACGAAATCGTAGAGCTTACCATTACTCCAGATTCAGGATATCGCCTTAAAGCCGGGACATTAAAATACAATGACGGAATAGAAGACGTTAAAATAAACAAAACTAGTTTTATTATGCCCGATACGGATATTACCATATCAGCGGAGTTTGAAAGAAAACCCAAGAGCAGTTCTGGGTCTTCATCTAAACCCGCACCTACACCCGAGCCAACGCCTGAGCCGGTTATCGTTGCTCCGCCGACCATTATCCCCGGTTCTGCTGGGGATGGACCGTCATATACAGTGCAAACCTCTATACCTTCTAAAGCTCAAACCGATGACGACGGTAAAACTATGAATATAGTCGGTGCCGCCCAGCTGGTATCGGCCATAAATAGCGCTATGGAAAAAGCAGCAGATCTAGTAGATGGAAAAAATTCTTTAGCGGTAGAAATAAACGTGGAGCCAACCGAAAAATCAGAATCTACAAGGCTTGTCATTTCAAAGGATAGTATAAACTCCTTGATTGAAAAAGGGTTTGATAAACTAATGCTCTCCACTCCACTGGCAACACTGGTCTTCGATCAGGATTTACTTACCACCATTCATACATCTTCTGAAAGCGATACCGAAGTTACAATCTCCGATATCGATATATCAACCCTTGCAGAACCACTCAAGGATATCATAGGCGAACGGCCTATCCTATCATTTAGCATTGCAAATGAAGATAAAGACTTCTTTGAATTTGAAAAGGATATAACGATTGAGATACCCTATACCTTAAAGCCCGGAGAGGATGCTAACACTACCCTTCTATGCTACATTGAACATGATAAATCCACGATAATTAATAACTGTGTTTACAACCCTGATACTGAATCCTTCAAAGTTAAAACCAATAAACTTCTTCAGTTTGCAGTATTGCAAAACAAAGTCAACTTCAAGGACGTAACAGGCTGGTACAAAGATGCAGTAGACTTTCTGTCTGCAAGGGCTATCATTCTTGGCAGGGAAGATAACGCCTTCGACCCGTCTGCGAATATAACAAGAGCCGAATTTGTACAAATACTAGCCAATATGTCCGGGGCTGATCCTAATGAGTATAAAACTTCCATTTTCAACGATGTAAAGACCGATGATTGGTTTAATGGCGCTGTACAATGGGCATATGAAAATAATATTGCCTTTGGTTATGACGGCAACTTTAACCCGAACGATAATATAACTCGTCAGGATATGGCAGTCATGCTCAAACAGTACAACGAAGCTATTTTAGGATGTGCCCTCAAAAACATAAACGAGGAAATACTATTTGAAGACAACATAGATATTTCCCTGTATGCAAGAGAGGCAGTATCCGAAATGCAAAAGATGGGAATTGTATCCGGAAGGGGTAATAGTATATTCGACCCCAGAGCCAATGCAACAAGGGCAGAAGCTTCTAGCATGGTAGCTTCCCTAATAAAAAATAGTGCACAATAACATTTGACATCCTATACATAATATCAAAAGCCCACTTCAAAAGAACCCATTCCTGGATTCTGTTTAATCTTGCAATCCTATACATAATATCAAAAGCCCACTTCAAAAGAGTCAAACCTTTTGGGTGGGCTTTTAATTTTCATTTATCTATTACTATGTCTATTCTTCTGTTTTTTTGCCTGTTTTGTGTGGTATCGTTGGGTGCTATGGGTCTGAATTCGCCATTGCCCGTAGCGGTGAGTTTTGTCGGATCTACATTGCTGTTTGATACTAGAAAAAGCACTACATTGGTAGCCCTTTTGGTTGATAATTCCCAATTGGTTGGAAACAATAATGTGTTTATTGGAAGGTTATCGGTGTGCCCTTGAATTGCCGCTTCCCGATCTAAATCCCTTAAAAGTTCACCAATTTTGCCCAATGTCTCTACCCCTGATTGCTTGATATCGGCTTTACCTAGATCAAAAAGTATAACAGAATTAATTCTTAGAGTAATATATGTCTTTTCATCAATTATCTTTACATGTTCACCCAGTTCCATATCCAAAATCAATTCCTCTACCTTTTGGACGAACTCATTTAATTTTTCCGCCTCCATGCTCATCTCATTTTTTGCGTCGATTTCATCTCCATCACCTTTCCCGTACTCGTATGCATCCTCGCCTTCGTTTAATATGTTCTGGAGATTAATGTTTTCAGTTATGCTATATACATCAGTACCATCCTTAAAATCATATAATTCCTTGCTACTTTTATTCATAAATGCGGCACTTAGTGAGCTGGCAACTTGCTGGAACTTTTGTTTGTCTATAGTAGCCATGGAAAACAGCAATATAAAAAATGTCAATAGTAAAGTAACCATATCACTATAAGTAGTCATCCATTCGGGTGCCCCTTCGGATACCTCTTCTTGACCTATCTCCCGTTTTGTTTTTCGCATAAATTCACCTCGCTATACAGCAGCATCTTTTATACTCTCGTCCTTGTTCACCCTGGAATCTCCCTCTGAGCCTTTCTCTGATTCCATTTCATATTCTTGTTTCTGTTTTGGCGATAAGAAAGTCTTGAGCTTATGCTCGAGTATTCTTGGGTTTTCTCCCGCCTGAATGGATAATACACCTTCAATTATCATCTTTTTTTCTTGTATTTCTTCCCTGCTTTTTAGGGCAAGTTTGTTTGCAATGGGGTTGCATATAAAGTTTGCAAGAACGCTCCCATAAAAAGTAGTAACCAATGCAACTGCCATAGCAGGCCCTATAGCTGATGGATCATCTAAAGCCTTCAAAAGCTGTATCAAGCCTATAAGTGTGCCTATCATACCCCATGCCGGAAACTGAGCGCCTAGAGTTTTGAATATGCCTGCACCCTTATTATGTCGTGCACTCATATTTTCAAGCTCCAAATCCATAGAATCAACTATGACCTCTGGTTCTACACCATCAACAACCAGCTGTAACGATTGTTTTAAAAAATCATCCTGTATATCTTCCTGGTCCGATTCAAGAGAGAGCAAGCCCTCCCTTCTCGCCTTAACAGAAAGCTCAATAAGCATCTTTATGGTATCTTGCGGCCGCGATTCCTTTCCCGCCAAAACCTTGACTGCTACCTTTATAATTTTTGCAAATTCACCGATTTTGTAGGCAACAAGCGTTGAACAAATCCCGCCGCCAACAACAATAATAACTGATGCGAAATCCCAAAATGACCAGATATCCCCTCCGTACCATATTGAGCCCACTATACATGCAATACCCGCAACAATCCCTATAAGGGTGGCTAGATCCATAAATCTCTCCTTCTCTCCCTTTGTATTTATACCTGCCTATTATATATCGGAATAATGATGTGAAAAATTTAGAAATTTGTAAGATCCATTTTAACGTAAAGAAAAGTACCCCTCACCAAAATAAATATTGTACAGTATAATAACGCCTATTCTGACGGGGTCGGAAGAACATACCTGTTTATATACTTATTGAACTGTCGGCTGTAAACACTGCCCTCACCTTTTGGTATTGATGAGGCGTATCCATGGGTATCAAGACTTTCTTCATTTATCTGTATCATAGAAAGTGCAATATTGCTGCAATGGGCTGCAACCCTTTGAAGGCTTGTCAGCACATCAATAAGAACAAATCCTTTTTTTATTGTGCAAATTCCTTCTCTAAGCCTTTTTATGTGTTTTTCTTTTATTTCTGCCCTAAGAATCCCTATCACGTCATATAGCGGCTGTATATTCCCCGCCTTATTAGCATCCTCATTTCCAAGCACTGTAACCATATCATCGCATATTTGCATAACTGCGCTACTCATAACCTTAAGATCTTCAATGGCCCTTTTTGAAAAACATCTTCCCTTCTCCGTAATTTCCTTGGCCGATTGGGCTATGGAAACCGCATGATCCGAAATCCTTTCCAAATCATTTATTGAATGTAATAAAAACGATAAACTTTTAGAATCCCTATCCATGAGATCCCTTGAACTTAGTTTAATTAAGTAACTTCCTATTTTATCCTCGTACATATCTACTAATTTTTCCATATCCTCTATTTTTTCCATGACCGATGCATCAAAACTCCATAAGAGCCCAATAGCTTTATCGAGCGAACTGCGGGCAACCTCCGCCATTTCAATAGCCGCTTTTCTACATCGTTTGGTGGCAAATCCGGGCATATCCAAAAATCTTGCATCCAAAAGCTTTAACGATTCTGGCATTTCGCGGCCCATATCATTCGTTTCCGTACCATCTTTATCTCTAATGGTCAATTGGGAAAGCTTTACAAGGTGCGTGCTAAAGGGAAGCAGTACCACGGTGGTTGCTATATTAAAGGCGGTATGAACCACGGCAATCCCTACCTGATTTACACTATTATTTAAAAATGCAAATGGATATATTAAATTAATAGAGTAAAATAGCGACATGAAAAGGGTTGTCCCAATGAGATTAAAATAAAGATGAATGTAAGATGCCCTTTTAGCATTTTTATTTGCACCTATAGATGAAATAATGGCGGTAATACATGTACCAATATTTTGGCCCATAATAATCGGCAGTGCAGATGCATAACTCACTGCACCAGTTGCGCAAAGTGCCTGAAGTATACCAACCGATGCCGATGAGGATTGAATAACAGCGGTAAGTATTGCCCCTGCAATAAGGCCGAGTATCGGATTAGAGAACATAGTAAAAAGCGATGTGAATTCAGGCACATCCTTGAGGTAGGATATCGCGTTTGACATAGTTTCCATACCAAACATAAGTACAGCAAACCCTAGCAATATATTTCCCATCTCTTTTTTCTTCCCGTCCTTGGCAGAAAACAATAATGCAATTCCCACTATGGCTAATATAGGCGAAAAAGATGAGGGCTTTAGCATACCTATAAATATATTGCTACTTTCAATTCCGGTAAGACTCAGTATCCATGAGGTAACAGTTGTCCCGATATTGGCTCCCATAATGATACCAACAGCCTGCGAAAGCCTCATTATACCCGAATTCACAAAGCCTACAACCATAACAGTGGTAGCCGATGATGATTGTATAACTGCAGCAACTCCCGTTCCTAAAATTACCGCTCGAAGCCTGTTTGAGGTAAGCCTCTCAAGGATCCTTTCGATTCTTCCCCCCGATAGCTTTGTAAGCCCCTCGCCCATCACATGCATTCCGTACAAAAAAAGTGCAAGTCCGCCCAACATTGAAAGTATACTAAAAATATCTATCAATTTACCCCATCCTTTAAAACATTAAATATTAGGTATTCGCTTTTTTCTCCGTGTTATGGTTATAAACCCCAAATATTTGGGACCGCCCTTTTGGATTTTGATGCTGCGTGTTTACTGCAAAATTTATAATACCACAACATACTAATACTACAACATAGAACCCACATTTTCAAGCCAAAACTTGGTGATATTACAGCCAAACAGTTTATTTTGTTTCAACTAATATCTTTGACCGTTTTGTTGGATTTTAAAAGAATTCGTTCCCTCATTTTGCCGTTTACATACTTTTACTGCAATCGCCTTGACGCCATTATCTATTTATTAATATAAAAAACTTATAAAAAACTCAAATCACCCTTTATTTTTCCCGATTTTTATTATATAATTATGGTGAGAAAGAATAATTTTCCTTTCACGTTGCTAATACCTTATACTTTATTGCAGTTCCCATCGCAGTATTGAAGGAAATAGTAAGTTTCTCCTTAGGAAAAGCATGTTCCTCTTTTACAAGACATATTTCTTGCGACCGTTAGTATAATTACATAAATATAAAATAAAAGATAAACCAGAATCATGGGGGGAATTTAGTTATGAAGAAATCAAGGGTTTTCACTTTGCACTTTTTTACGTATTCAATTTTGCTTACTATGTTGTTTCTATCTACCACCTTTCCCAGTATAGCTTCAATAAGCACAAATGTAAAAATATACGTTGACGATGTCCAAATGGAGTTTGGACTTGAGGCAAACGATCCCGGACCGTACATTAAAGAAGGAAGAACCCTCGTTCCGTTTAGGAGAATTTTCGAGGAAGTCCTTAGTATGGAAGTTTTATGGGATGCCGATGAACGCAAGGTTACCGCCATTGGCAATGATATCGAAATGATACTTTATATCGATGGCAAGATGGCCTACGTAAACGGTGAGGAAAAGGAGCTTGACGTTCCTGCCGCAATTACCGACGATAGGACTTTTGTTCCTTTAAGGTTTGTATCTGAAAACTGTGGAGCCGATGTAGGGTGGGAGGATAGCACAAAATCCGTATTCATAACCCTTCCTGCTGAGATAACTCAGCCTATTGATGATAAGCCTGGGAGTCCGAACATCGAAATCCCACCGGTAGAAAAGAAAAAGCTGGGTGAAGCAATGACCTACAATAAAGAAACCTTTTCTTTTAGCGTAGTTGCATTAGAAGATTTATCGGTTGCCTTTGATAAAAAACTTATCATAAAAGGCTCAACCGATACGAAAGACTCCACGCTTATGCTTGAAATCTTTGACGAAACAAAACGTTCCGTTAAAACCAGAGCTTATGCACAGCCATCTGTTACAGGTGTATACGAGTTTAGGGCTTCGACCTATGTACCAAAAACTTTTAAACCCAAATACATGAATGTGTATACTTATAACGAAAATGACAAGCTTATTCAGATTGCAGAATATGAAATCTAGAACCCACCGAGTAGGTGCTTCATAAAATTATAAGGAGGGATTTGATTTCAAAAAAACTTTTTGCATTTTATGATGACATACTTTAGTGACCCAATTTTTATCCAAGATTTTTAATACCATGCCGCAGTGTAAACTGCCGGCTAAGTATTTAGATCCCCTGTGCCGAGCAGGGGAAGTCTACCTTTTAAAATAAACTTTTTAAAGGGAGATATTAATAATATTAGGGAGGTATACACAGTGAAGAAAAGATTTATTACAAAGCCTATTATGTCTTTAACAGCTTTTGTTCTTACTTTTAGCATGATCCTATTCTCGGGAGGTATCCTAAATGTTTACGCCGCCGGTCCCCTAGAGGAAGTGGCCGTAATTGATTTCGATCCCGAAACAACGGTTGAACCCAATGGTGAGGTGGAACTGTTTAGTGATGTCACGGTAAAGTTTAACCATGAGTGTGATATTGAATCAAAAGAAACTGATATTGACAAGGAAGCGATTGTATTATTTGATTCGTCCTATAAGTCCACTTTAATACCATCAATTTATAGCGGCATCTTGAAAACCTGCCTTTATACGCTCAATGATCTTACGGTTCAAGGTAGCGGAACACAAATAAACGGGGATATATTTGTAAGAGAAACATTAATCCTTAAGGATGCTGAGGTTCGTGCAAACGGGAAGGTTCGCTACCAAAAAGAAGGGGGACATATCTCTATAAGCAGCTTTGGCGATAATGTGGAGAAAATGACCGAGGCCGAAGCCCATGCAAACGATGATAAGCTGGTTTCCGATGATGAAGGCAATTTTAGAGAGCTCTTTGATGCCCTCCAAGATGAGGTATTAGGGGGATTCTATCCTGACCCAGAAAGAGCCAAATATATCTTTAACACTGACACAAGTGAGCTCCATTTTCCGGATGGAAGTACCGAATGCAGATTTGATGAAAAGACACCCGGGCTTATTTTAAGAAAATCAGGTTCAGGGGAAAATACAAAATATGAGATGTTCGGTGCCCCCTTTACTTTGAGGGAAAACATGTATTTTGAAGGCGACCTTCAAATAAGTGTACCCAGCATCCACCGTGAGCTAAAAGAAGGCAATATCGCTCCTTTTATATATGCCACAGGAGATATAGTCCTGCAAGGTATAGGAGCTGAGCTAAGTGCTGATGAAGATAGTATAGAAAATCTTATTCTGCTATCAAGGGGGGGCGATATAAGATTTGAATCCGGCAATACCTCCATTAAGGCAATAGCCTTTGCTCCAAACGGCAATATAACCATACAAGGTGATAACATCGATTTTCAGGGTAGCTTTATCGCTAATAATATCGAATCAATAGCGGGCAACTCCGACATTAAGGGTCCCTCGGGTGATCAGATTAAGGAATTCCCCGGTACAGAGATATCAACAGATGGGTTTGAAAGTGTTAGGGATTCCCTTAAAAAGATATCAGAACAATTCGATGACAAAACCAGGGTCGGCGTGATACAGTATTCCGATTTTGCAACCGTGGGCGAGGGTTGGAGATTTTACGACAATAAGACGGAAAAGGCAGAGCTAGAGGGCTATGTCGAGAGCCTAGCAGCTGACACCGACAGCGAAAACAGCAATCTTGGGGATGCTATGAGAAAGGCACTTTCGGTATTTAATTCCGATCTTTCAAATCCCGATGCCGAAAAGTTTATAATCGTCTTTACAGGTCTTTTGCCCAATGCCTACTCCAGTAACCATTACGTCGGTTCTTCCTACGTTCTGGATATAGACCAAGATATTTCTATCAGCAATGTGACTAAGGATGACGAAGCCGCACCGGGTTTTAGCGCAAACGGCTATGTAAAGGAAATGATTAAAAAAATAGATGCTTACAATGATGGTAACAAAGCAAATATTCACACCATTTTAGTTGACCTTTCAAGGTTTAGACAGGATTCGAACCTCAACGATGACGATATTCCAAGGGAAATCATAGATCCCCTTACCCAGCTTGCGGCATCCCTCGGATTTACGCTTGGGGGGGAGGATGTAGAAGGTGATGATGTCAAAATCGTAGGCGAAATGAATGCCTATTATAGACCTACTAAAGAACAGGTCGAAGAACCTGCAAATGTTAAGTTTATTATAAAACGCCTTGCTGACTACACGAAAGAATTCAAAAAAAGGCTTGCGGTTGAAGATCTCAACATTCAATCTGCTGAAATTGAGATAAACCTTCCAGAGTCCCTAAAGCCTACGAAATTTGTGATAAACAATGTTAATGTTATGGAGGAGGACTTAACCCTCACGGAAGGCCTCTACACACTGACTCACACCGTTGAAAACGAGTATATCCCAGAGTTTGTAAAACTCACCCCTAGGAGCAGAGGAAAATACAAGCTGGAAGCTTCCGAAGTTTCAATTACACTGTTTGTCAACAATGCCGATGGAACATTTAAAGGCAACACACCGGATCTTAAGGTCAAAGAAGATTTGGTTATGCCTCCGGCAAAGATAACCTACAAACTAAAGGATAAATACGGTGATGAGTTCGAGCATGTACTCGAATTCGACAAAGTAACAATTCCTGCATTCTACAACAAAGATATCAACTAAAATATCCTCCGAGGACGGGGTTCTGTCCCCGCCCTTGGGTTTTAATTTCACTGTGAGATCCTTTCAAATCAGGGACTGCGCTTATCAATGCGATATACGGTTCCTGATTTTTATATGGTACCAATCTAAAGAAAGTTAATCCTAAAAGGTTGTGCAAAACTGCTGTGTACTTCCAAGGCAAACGGTAAAATAAATGTTATGCAAAACCCCCAGGTCTATGTTATAATATGAACATACATCCCGTTCGTTTTGAATAGGGAAATACTAGAGAAAACCCACTGGTCTTCTGCTGTAGGGGTTTATCACAAATGGTATTTTGTCAGGAGGATAAAACAATGAGTAAAGAAAAAAACGATAAGAAAATTAGCAAAATAATACTAGTTTCTTTTCCAGCAGTTTTGATTTTGGTGGCAATAATTTTAATATTAAAATTTACATCAAAACCAGAATCCATCCCAAATCATATAGCCGAAATGCTAGACAAACCGATAAGTCTTGACGATAATATTAAAAATGCCCTTCTCTCTAGCCAAATTGCTCTCAGCGATAAGTATATCTTTTATTCGGATAATAACGGCCTATACAGAATTAACAAAGATGGTTCCGATAAGCTAGAGCTTGACACAGGAAGTATTTCAAATATCAACATCTATAAAGATCACCTATATTATAGTAAGGGCGAACCCCAAAATACCAGTAGCGGAAATTCTACCTACTATATTTTCAGCCAGACACAAGACGGTTCCGACAAAAGCAAAATTCATGAAGATATCTGCCAAAGGATAAATTCTATGTTGGTGGTTAACGATATAATAGTTTATAATTCGGCGGTTTTACAGCCTGATGGTGGTAAAAACGAGCAAGGTACCCCAACCGGCAAGGTTGTTGACAAATATATGGCTTTGACAGTTGACGGCAAGCATGCGGCAAATATTCAGCAGGAGCAATTTAGTAAGCTGCTTACAATAAATTTCCCATACAATCGCTCTGATCTGGACACATATTTGAGAGAGGAATACTCCGATGTATATATCAAAAGTTCGAGGTACTATGTGGGTGACACAATGTATTTTGATGCCCGTAGCAATAAAGACCCTAAATTCACGGCTATATTCTCTATCTCAAAAAAGGATGATAAATTGAACCTTA
>JAAZML010000025.1 GCA_012798835.1 Clostridium sp. | reverse complement strand
CTCAACAACTAAAAGAGATGCTGATGAAAGGAACAGGGAAGATGGTTCTACGGAAACAGTTCGTATATTCAACCATGTTATCTTCAGGGAATACTAAGAATATATAAATTTTCATCCAATTTGCCACTAGAGTATAGAATTTTAACAAAATTTGCAGTATAATAGAGGGGTGAAGTTTAAACGCTGCAAAAAATTAAGATTCCAGCCTATAAATAGGATATCTTAACTGCACCTGCTTACATAAAGTTTTTTTGCAGCTTGCACGCCTACATGTTCTATAAAAGAACCAGTGCAAATTAAAATGAATGGGGGTTTATAAATGTCAGAATTTATGCAAAATCAAAATGAAAGCTTTGAACAGGAGGATATACAAAAAAACAAGGCAATAGCAGCACTTTCATACTTGATTTTTTTCCTTCCTTTTCTAGTCTGCCCAGAATCCAAATATGCAAAATTTCATGCAAATCAGGCATTACTGGTGTTTATTGCCAATTTGGGAGGCAATATCGTAATTAGGGTATTTCTTGGGCTTGTCTTAGGCTCCATTCCGTTTTTGGGATGGTTTATCAGAGTGCTTCTTGCCTCTTTTTACGGTGTGTTCATTTTTATTCTGATTGTCATGGGTATCATTAATGCAATAAACGGTGAAGCAAAAAAACTACCGCTTTTCGGAGAAATAAACTTACTAAAATAAGGCTAAGCATTTCTTTAGATGGGGTTTTTCCCTAAAAGTTCAGCAACATAGAAGATACATTAAGTTTTAAAAGGTACAACCAAAAAATAAGATTCCAAGAAGCGTACTATGGCGATAATATCCTTTGTAGCCATGGTACGCTTCTTATCTTTTCTATACTTCCGGGTTTTGTTTGGAATTTTTATTGAACCTTTGCTTGAATTGGTATTAAGCTTGTGATATAATAATGATATCAAATACATATCAAATACATATTAAGGAGTGAGGGTTGTGAAGGAAAAAGTTTTGAAAGCAAGAGCGGGAATGCCGATGTTATTTTTGCTAGTTGTGCTATATCTTTCAGCCATCGGTATGGTAATTTATTTTGGGGGCTACGATGGTGAGCACGGTTTAGTGGGCGTGGCGTCTTTAGTTATTGGGGTATTATGGTTAATATTTGGCGCTATTCCTTTCCTAGGTTTTAGGATTATAAGGCCTCAAGAGGCCTTGGTTGTTACAGTATTTGGAAAATATGTTGGTACGTTAAAGGAAGCGGGATTTCACCATATAAATCCATTTTCAACTTCAATCAACCCTGCGGCAAAGACACATCTCGGTCAAAGCGGGGATGTGGACAGCGGTTCATCGCGCAGTGCGGCTATCGGGGCGGGCATCGGAAGAACCAGCCTTTCTACCCCGAATAACAAGATTTCATTGAAAATTATGACTTTAAACAATAGCAGGCAAAAGGTCAACGATGTTTTGGGTAATCCCGTTGAAATTGGGATTGCGGTTATGTGGAAGGTGGTAGACACAGCCAAGGCGGTTTTTAACGTGGACAATTTCAAAGAATACCTTTCCTTGCAATGCGACAGCGCCGTAAGAAATATTGTTCGTATATATCCTTATGATATAGCCCCAGGGATAGACACTACGGGGGACGGCCGACCCGACGAGGGAAGCCTTCGCGGTTCTAGTGCCTTGGTTGCCGAGCGTATACGGCAGGAAATTTACGAAAAAGTAAAAGAAGCGGGAATAGAGATAATCGAAGCGCGCATAACCTATCTTGCCTACGCACCGGAAATTGCAGCAGTCATGCTACAAAGGCAGCAGGCCAGTGCTATAATTGATGCGCGTAAAATGATAGTTGATGGGGCGGTGGGTATGGTGGAGATGGCCCTTGAAAAGCTAAACGAAAATGATGTGGTTGATCTGGACGAGGAGCGTAAGGCCTCCATGGTATCAAATTTATTGGTTGTCCTGTGTGGTAATAGGGATGCCCAGCCCATTGTAAACAGCGGCAGCTTATATTAGGCTATGAGCGAAAAAAAGAAGCAAATTCCCCTCCGTATTTCATCGAAATTGCACGAAGATATTGCATCCTGGGCCGAAGATGAATTCCGATCTATCAATGGGCAGATCGAATATCTTTTGACCGAATGCGTGAAATGGAGAAAGAGGGGAAAGAAGGACATGGCAGGACAATCAGGGGATAACACATAACTTATTAATTTTTTAATAGTATCGGGCTCTCCAATAATTATTGGCAGCAGCTATGGTTTGAAATTCCATAGCCACCACTTGACTCGCCAGTATGAGGCTGTCGGGATTCACGCTGTACATCCTACGACCACATGCAAGTATGTCTGCATCGGGTTGTATGTTATGAATTGTATGACGTGCCATTGTGATTGCAAGAGCCCGGCCCTCCTCGGGCGTATTGGTGATTAATGTGCCGCCCGGCACTAAGACCATATCTTCTTTTGACAAAGTGTTCATAGTAATTCCCTCCGTTATACATGCTCTTATCCATAATCTAATATATTACGTAAGTGCTGGCTTTGTGTCTATGGGGATGGGGTTTATATTTGGTCCCCAAATAATGGTCTTACCATATAATATAATAATACAAAAATTATTTTGGGAGGATTATACTTTGAATAACTACATTAAACAAGCAAAGGGCTTATGTGGTAAAACAGATATTTATGGGGGAGGTATTCAAAGTCACAATAACACATACGGCAGCTACATGCTTGATAAAAAAATAGGGGATGTAAATGGTGATGGGATAGCTGACATTGTTTACCTAACGGGTGAAAGGGGCAACTACAACTTTTACGAGGATATAAAAATTGTAATACAAGATGGCAGAACCATGCAGCGTTATGTTATTCCATTGTCTACCCAGTACAATAAAGCTTATAACCCTTGGCTGTTTCTTGGGAATTTTACTACTGGGAGTTCGGATGATATTATGGTAAGCCTCCCCGTTGGTGGAAGTGGCGCACTGACATATTACTACATTATATCTTTTCGAGAAAATAGACCAAGATACATACTTATGCCCGAACAGTTTGTGGATTTGACCACACCCTTGGGTATAGAAATTAAATATATGGATAAATACAGAGTACTTGTAGAAAGCCCAAGGCTTAACATAAGTTATGTAATAGATGTAAAGGATAGAAAGGAATTATATGAGGGCTGGATTTACGATAAAGCGGGAAAGCTTATCAAGCCCATTGATGGTTTTTTAATTTACCAGCCCCACTTAAATCCAATTAGAACGGACGGGTTACAGCCATATAGATTAATGGCTCAACAAGATATAGCGGGAACATCCCATGCCGATAGTCTAGGTTATTTAATAACCTACTGGGGCTTTGAAAAATCAATTGGAAACTGGGTCTTGGATCCCGAATACTTTTTTGTTATGCTTGGGTAGGTGCACCCCATTCTTTTTAAACAAAACAACCTTCTAATATGCATTGATTCAGATGCTACGAACAAGAAACGGGTATTGAATATGAAGTATGGCAAGAAGTGTATTGACTTATATAGATAAAAGGGATAAAATTACTCTATAGAATGTAATTCTTAAGAACGAATAAAAGCATTTACTAACCTAAATTGGGAAACCAGCAAGACAAAACAATATAAAGTTTTGATGGGGGTACTTATATGGATAGGGATGAGCTTATTAAAATTGAAAATGAGCTGGCAGCACTTCCAAAGCTACAAAAACAGCTGGAAGAGATCAAGGCTAAAATAAATGAAATGGAGATTCATTCCTCGATATTATCCAGAGAATATGTTGATAAGAATGCCATAAAAAAATCAATAACAAAAGACCCTTTTTACTTTATTACCATGAAGATAAGGGGTAAATATAAAGAGAAGATAAGGGTACTAACAGAAAACATAGAGAATATTAAACTGGAGCATATTAAGACGAACGATAACCTGATATCTTTAAAATCAGAGCTAGAGGATCTAAATAAAAGTATACAGACATTAGAACGTAAAAAGAATCTTTACGATGAAGAGCTTAAAAAACGAGAGGTGCTACTCGGTAAAGGGAAAAGCAACGAGATGTCAAAACAATACGGACATCTAAAAGAGGAGCATAATTTACTACTTCTACAAATTTCAGAAATTAAAAAGGTTGCCGGTATAACCGAAAAGCTAATTAATACGATACAAAGGGCACTGGATAATTTTACAAAAGGGAGGAAGGGGGTTGCCGTACGGCTCCATGGCAGGAGAAATAAGGTAAAGCCCTTGGACATCCCGACCCCTGATAGGAAATACCTATACGCAATTAGCGTACATATTAAAGAGCTTATAAGACTCATTGAGGGAATGAAAAATTTTGATAACAGCCCATATAATGGCATAATTAGAAGTGTCATTGAACAGCTAAACAAAATAGGTACACCTTGTAATGAACGTGAATATGTAAGAAACCTTCGGCGGCAGATTGAATGCCAAGTCCAGATATGGGAGGAATTAAAAACAAAAATTTCGGAACAGCTTTGCTATGTAGAAAAAGATATGCAGGGTTTATTAATTTCACTTTAAACTGCCCTTTTTCGCACTGTAGAAAGCGGAGGGGTTCGCGCATATTTCCCTATACAAGACCTTTTTGCAATGCATAAGGTGTTTTATCGGCGTAGAATATTAGAATAAAAATTGACATATCCCTAAAATGCTATTAAAATTAATAATGAGCATAAGCCAACAAGTTCAAAGAAAACAGAGAACAAAATAATTTAAACGGAGGTTTTTTTATGCGCATTGCAATTTCAACGGATGGGCTTTACGTTTCTCCCCATTTTGGAAGATGTCCATCCTTCACTCTAGTAGATATTGAGAACGGAAAGATAACCGAGAAGAACGAGGTTGAAAACCCTGGACACGAACCTGGTAATATACCCCATTTTCTTCATCGAAAAGGTGTAAAACGGATTGTTTGTGGTGGCATGGGAATGAGAGCCCAAGAATTCTTTCAGCAACTGGGTATAGAGACTACAGTTGGGGTTGAGGGAAGTGTCGAGGAAGTTTTGGACAAACTAGAAAAGGATGTTCTTTCGGGTGGGCAGAGCTTGTGTGCACCGGGAGCGGGAAAAGGCTATGGTGTCGAAAAAGTCGAATGTGATCACACCGATGAATAAGCCTTACGGGGCAAAAGTTTTTGCTTGGATTCCAGACAAAACCCAAGATATAAAGATGATTATTTCAATTATATGAAGAACGATAAAAAATCTACTAAATATTTTCTTATATACCCCCTGGCATTTTGGATCAATGGGGGTATTTCTGTTGGTGCGGGGGACATCCAGATCCCACTTTTGCATACTTTCTCCGAATGCAGCAATCGGGGCATTTCTATTGGTATGAACATATGTAGTGGGGGTGTTTTACCAGATTGTACTCTATATATCCTTGTTTAATAAATTTGAATATATGTATATCCACCAAAAAGGGGTATGATCCCGAAGTTATATAGGGAAGAAGCATTAAAGAGATGCTTTTGGCAGATTGCCAATAATATAAACTTGTAGTTTTATGGGGGGAGGCGATTCTTACTACATTTAGAAAGTATACAGGGATTAGCATTTTTTTATTATTTTTGGGAGGTTGTTTTAATGAAAAGGACTCAAATTGTTGTTTTGCTTATTGTTTTTGTGAGCATTTCCTTGCTTACACCCCTTTTGCATGTGGCTGGAGCTGACAGTGTGCCATATAAATGGGATAATGTCAAAATTGAAGGAGGGGGGGGATTTGTTTGTGGTATAATTTATAATCCCTCTGAAGAAGGCCTTGTTTATGCCAGAACCGATATGGGCGGAGCATATATTAGGAATAAACAGACGCTGGAATGGGAACCGATTTTAGATTGGGTGTCACCCGATGAGTGGAATTTGCTTGGTGTAGAAAGTTTGGCTACCGATCCAGTTGAAACCAATAGGGTTTATATTGCCGCAGGTACATACACAAATGACTGGACCGATATGAATGGCAATATATTACGTTCCGAGGATTACGGAAAGACATGGGAAAGGACAGAACTCCCCTTCAAGTTTGGGGGAAATATGCCCGGACGTTCGGTAGGTGAACGTTTGATGATAGATCCAAACAGCAACAACATATTGTACTTTGGAGCAAGAAGTGGTAATGGATTATGGAAAAGTGAAGACTATGGAAAGACGTGGACGCAGGTAGAGAGCTTTACCAATGTTGGCAACTATGTTGAAGATCCAGCTTTCGAATATACAGCAGATAATTTGGGGCTGTGTTTTGTAACGTTTGATTCGGATAAGGGTACAAAGGGAACACCCACACAGGATATATATGTTGGTGTTGCTGATAAAGAAAATCCTTTATATGTTAGCCATGATGCGGGGAAGACATGGAAGCCTTTAGAGGGTCAGCCTACATCTAAAACTTTTAGAAAAAACAACCCAGATGCCATGCCAGTTGGGGTACCCCACCATGGTGTTATAAGTGGCAACGGGATTTTATATGTTACATACGGTGATAGGGGAGGACCTTACCAGTGTGATGATGGTGCAGTCTTTAAATATGATACAAATTCGGGTGTATGGACAGACATAACACCGCCCTCAGGATATGGCTGGGATGGTTCACCGGAGTACGAAAACTGGTATGGGTATGCAGGTCTTAGCGTAGATGCTCAAAATCCAGATACTCTAATAGTTACATCGTTGCAATCTTGGTGGCCAGACAACTTTATTTTCCGTTCAACGGATGCGGGGGAAACATGGGATCCGATTTGGGAGTTTGGGGATACATGGCCCTCTAGAAATTTAAAGTACACAATGGATATATCTAAGGCACCTTGGCTTTCATGGGGTAGGGAAGCAAATGCTGATAAAGGTGGCATAGTTACAGGCAACGAGGCAATGGATAACCCAACACCAAAGATTGGTTGGATGATGGGGGATATAAAAATTAACCCCTTTGATTCCGACGAGATGATGTATGGAACGGGTGCTACCATCTATGGCACAAAAAATTTGACTGATTGGGATAAGGGCGAGCTTGTAAATATCGAAGTTATGGGGATGGGCGTGGAACAAACCGCCGTGCTAAGCCTTATATGTCCACCAATTGATGGGGTTGAACTTATAAGTGGAGTTAATGATATTTGCGGGTTTGTGCATGAGGATCTAAATGTGGGACCTGAATGCATGATGACCAATCCAACATTAACGGGTAGTACAGGTTTGGACTATGCAGAATTAAATCCTAATATTATTGTGAGGGTAGGAACTACCGATAAGGAGCAGTATGAAAATATTAAAAAGAGTATAGGTATGTCAAAAGATGGTGGGAAAACATGGTCGGAGGTTCAACCAAATGTGAGTTATACTTTCCCTGCTGCAAATGAAGACGACATTGTTCAAGGTGGGGTTGTAGCATTATCGGCGGACGGTTCTACATTTGTTTGGTCCCCGGAGACAAGTCAAGGTGTTATATGCTATGTAAACGGTGGATGGAAAGCCGTAAGTACACTTCCAGCCGGGGCATATGTTTGCTCTGACAGGGTCAACCCAAAGGTATTTTACGCTTATGCAGAAAACACTTTCTATGCAAGTGATGACGGGGGACAAACTTTTGAGGCTGTACAGACAGATTTAGAAGCTGATTCATCTATGATTAAAGCTGTTCCAGGTAGGGAAGGTCATGTGTGGATTCCAGGTTCTTACACAGGGCTTTGCTATACAACGGATGGTGGAAAAACGATAAACAAGATTGACGATATTACAAGAAGTGATGTAGTTGGATTTGGTAAGGCAAAAGATGGAGGGGATTACCTCGCAATTTATATATGTGGCGAAATAGATGGATTATATGCGGTTTATCGTTCCGATGATATGGGCAAGAATTGGGTGCGAATCAATGACGATCAACACCAGTATGGCTCCATAAATTATGCGATTACAGGCGATTTAAGGGTTTACGGACGTGTCTTTGTAGGAACCAACGGCAGAGGAGTTGTGTATGGGGAGCCGGCATCGGATGGACCGGAACCGACACCGCCGCCTGTTTCGATAGAGACAGGGGATATTAACCTAGACGGACAGATCGATGTAATTGATTATTTGCTTTTAAAAAGGCATATATTGAGAATTGATATACTTACCGGAGAAAGTTTAAAGAATGCGGACATGGATGGAAATGGTACCGTTGATTCGGTGGATGCTTTTATACTAAAGAGGTATATTCTTAAAATTACAAATTAATTCTGGCCCCAAGTTTACCCTAAACATATATCACAGTAACGAATAAAATGGATATGCTTATGAGCATATCCATTTTATTTTGCCACGTCTTCTGTATACAACGATAATGCAGCAAAATATGGGCTCCCCGAATACGCCCCCAGCCCAAGGGTCTTGACAGCCCTAGCTAGGGAATATATAATTGTAACGCATAACAAAATACTCCAATAAAATAGATATCCCTTTATTTAAAAATGAAAAATGCGGAGGTGTTTTGAGCAATGAAAAAAAAGGGTAGTAAGATACAACAGGGAAGGACGAAATCCGCAGAGATTGTAGAAAATCTGTTCAGAAGATCTAAACAGGAAACTAGTGAAGTTGTAAAAGATTTAGATACATCGGTGGAAGGTCTTATGCAGAAAGAGGCGGAAGAGCGGTTCGATTTTTATGGGCTTAATGAAGTAGCTGGTGAAAAACCCGATCCTTGGTACAAACTCCTGTTACATGCGTTTCTTGATCCCTTTATACTAGTGTTGATTGTACTTGCGGCCATATCGCTTGTGACCGATATTTTGCTAGTAACAAAGGATGATAGAAGCTGGGAAACGGTTGTTGTAATATTAATAATGGTGGTCATAAGTGTATTTATGCGATTTTTCCAAGAATTTCGCTCCAGTAAAGCGGCTGAAGAACTCAAAGCCATGGTCCACACTACATCGGCGGTATTAAGAAGGGATGTAGGCGTCAAGGAAATAGATATGGACATAATTGTGCCCGGTGATATTGTGCATCTGGCGGCCGGTGATATGATACCGGCAGATATGAGGCTTATATCCGCAAAGGATTTATTTTTGGGGGAATCGGCTTTAACGGGGGAATCCCTGCCAGTGGAAAAGCATGTAAAAGTAATGGACTGGGAAGGCAGGGGAGAAAATGTTGGTGATATAGAAAATATTTGTTTTCTTGGGACGAATGTTTTAAGTGGTGCGGCAACGGGTGTTGTCATTGGAACTGGTGATAGTACATTTTTGGGCTCTATGGCAAAAACCTTGGCTGGCAAGCGTGCGCAGACTAGCTTTGATAAAGGGGTAAACAGTATTAGCCTGCTTTTGATTAGGCTTATGCTGTTTATGGTACCCATCGTGTTTATTGTAAATGGCATTGCAAAAGGCGATTGGCTGCAATCCCTGCTTTTTGCTGTATCTATAGCGGTGGGTCTGACACCCGAAATGCTTCCTATGATAGTAACTAGCAATCTTGCCAAGGGTTCTGTTACTATGGCCAAGAAAAAAACCGTGGTCAAGCATTTAAGCGCCATACAAAACTTTGGGGCAATGGATATTTTGTGCACTGACAAGACAGGCACTCTTACGCTTGACAAAATTGTATTAGAACGCTATCTTGATGTTCACGGTAATGAAGATGACAGGGTTTTAAGGCATGCATATCTAAATAGCTATTTTCAAACGGGACTAAAAAATCTTATGGATATAGCTGTTATAGATAGGGGCCATGATAAGGGGCTTGATGGATTACAGGATAGGTATAATAAGGTAGACGAGATACCCTTTGATTTTGAAAGGCGAAGAATGTCGGTTATCCTAGAGGATGAAACAGGAAAGAGACAACTCGTCACAAAGGGTGCGGTAGAGGAACTATTATCTATATGTAAGTACGCCGAGTATGAAGGGGAAATAATGATCCTTACAGAGGAGATAAGGGATAAGATAAGAGCTACATCAGAGAACCTGAATGCAGATGGCATGCGGGTGCTGGCCGTGGCCCAGAAGAATGAAATACCCTATGATAGAGAATTCGGTGTGGATGACGAAATCGACATGGTTCTTATAGGATATGTGGGATTTTTGGATCCGCCCAAGGAATCTACCGCCGGGGCGATAAAGGCACTAAATCAGCACGGTGTAGAAGTTAAAGTATTAACGGGTGATAATGAATTGGTAACCCGCAAGATATGCAGTGATGTTGGATTACCTATTGATAAGATACTGCTGGGGCATGAGGTTGATAAAATGACGGATCAGCAGCTGGCTGTAGAATCCGAGAGGATTACCGTATTTGCAAAGCTTTCCCCGCTACAAAAGGCAAGAGTTATAGGGGTATTACAAAATAAGGGACATATAGTAGGTTACTTGGGGGATGGTATAAATGATGCTGCTGCCCTTCGTAGTTCGGATATAGGGATATCTGTTGATAATGGAGTGGATATTGCAAAGGAATCGGCAGATATAATTTTGCTTGAAAAAGATTTAATGGTGCTGGAAGAGGGTGTATTAGAGGGAAGAAAGATATTTGGTAACATAATAAAATACCTAAAAATGACAGTGAGCTCGAACTTTGGAAATGTATTTAGTGTGCTTGCAGCCTGTGCATTTATACCCTTTTTACCCATGTTACCCATACACCTATTGATACAGAACCTGCTATACGATATATCCCAGGTAGCAATTCCTTGGGATAGTATGGACGAGGAATATCTCAAGGTTCCAAGAAAATGGGATGCTGGAAGTATAGCTAAGTTTTCATTATATATAGGTCCAATAAGCTCTGTATTTGACATCATAACTTTTTTGGTTATGTGGTTTGTATTTAAGGCAAATGTCCCGGAAATGCAGGGGATTTTTCATTCCGGATGGTTTATCGTTGGACTTACTACACAGACTTTAGTAGTTCACATGTTAAGAACTGAGAAAATACCTTTTTTACAGAGCAAGGCATCAAAGCCTGTGACGCTTATGACAGGACTTATTATAGCAATAGGTATTTATATTCCGTTTTCTGCACTGGGTGCCAGTGTAGGACTTAGTTCCCTGCCACCGGTATATTTCCTATGGATGGTGGGAATTGTTCTATCCTACTGCATAATAACACAGCTCATCAAAGTGTGGTACATAAGAAAATTTGGCGAGTGGCTGTAAAAAATAGTTACCACAATATGAGTTTTTAATAGCTAATGTCTATGGAAACAAAAATTAAGGGAACATGAGTGTTCCCTTAATTTTTGTTAAAATATTGTTTGACGGTTTAAATGGAAATGGCTATTTAGCATACGGGAGATCAGTAATAGAACCAAGTAGGAATTTTTTCATTACGACTAGATCATTCGAATCAATCGAGCCATCGAGATTTAAATCAGCTGCTTCATGGACAGCATCAAATTCATTAATTGCTTTGAGGATATATCTTTTTAACAAGGTATAGTCCATGGAATCTACCGTCAAATCGCCATTTAAGTCTCCGTACATAAGGGGCGGCAGGGTAGGATCTCCGTATTCATAAAGATCATCGGGTAGTTCGTCCAAAGTGATCACATATTCACTGTTATAAATGGTATTTAAAAGTGCGGGATCATTATTGTTTGGGCTCATGAGGAAATCACCATACCACGGACAAAAATACAGCCACCATGCACCTTCGTTAACCATTTTTTGGACATCGGGGATAGTATCATTTTCGGCAAGTGCAACCATTTTTGTATCGTTTGTATAATCTACAAGTGTAAGAAATACCGTTGTGGCTGCGCTTGTTCCCCAAGTGTAAGGCGAACCTTCGTATTTATCATATGCAACCATATCTACATAATCATCCCCTGGATACCATTCAAAAGAATTGGCATAGGTATAAAGGTTTACTTCCCAAATAAGATTGTGAAGCCCATATTCCTCAGTCAGGGTTGTATAAAGAAGTTTCCAAAGATCCCTGTATACATCTGCACCGGCGGAACCCCACCAGAACCATGCTCCCGAGCCATCGGTATTATTATGTCCCTCTGCCTCGTGAAATGGGCGGAATAACACAGGGATTTTTTGCTCTTGGAGGATAAGAAGCTGTTTTGCAAGGTCATCTATTGCAAGCATCAAATATGCATATTCTTTTGTTGTTTTGTCAAGACAATTGGCAGTATTAAAGCTTGCTGTTGGCTTATATGTACAATCCGTCCAATCGAGTATTTCACCAAGGGTATAGCTGGAAAAATCCTGGGGCACATTAATATGCCAGCAGGCCGTTGCAATGCCTTTGCGCTCGTTTACCCACTCAATTATGCGATCGGTTGTTTCGTCTTCCCAGCCATAAAGGGGGTTATAGTTCATAAAATCAAAGCCCCTGATTGCGGGAAGTTTACCGGTTTTATCATAAATATAGTTAAATTCAAGCTCCATATCTCCATCATTTCCATTGCCGTAGATCTCTTGCTGCCCGGAAATGATATAATTTCCGTATACACTGGTAAGGTATTTCATAAGGGCTTTTGTTTCGGGTGTTGCTAAGGGATCGGATGGTGTAGGATCAATATTATGTTCTGGCATATCAGCATAATCGAAGGTTATTGTGTCATACAAAACATAACCCCAGCTTCCCGATGAGCCAATTTCTATTGTTGTTTTTCCTGCCTCAAGATAAAAGTATCCAAAGCTGTAATTAACCCATTTACCTCTGTTTGGGATAAAGAAATCACCTTGGGATCGCCCGTTTATGCTGACTACCTGAAGTCTTGAGTCACCCTCATCACCCAGGTACATCCAGCATTTTGCCGAAAGTTCATACATGGCATTTTCAGGAACGGTAACTTCTAAGGTGATTGTTCCTGAATTGGCTACCCATACAAAGCCTTCGCCCGAGTATCCCGGATATTTGGTCCCGTAAACTTCGGTGACAATAGAGGCACCCTTGTCAAGAATACAGTCCTCCGCTTCCACATTCACGGGAAGTGAGTGGACGGCGCTTACTGGAATCGGTGTGATGAAAGAAATCGTAAATACCATCACAAGTGCCGTCAGCAGAAATAATATTCTGCCTAAAATGTTTGTCATAATAAATACACCCCTTGAAATTTTTTATGACTGTCAAAACCAACGCAAAACAGTCTTTTTCAGCGCACTATATATAATAACAAGCGACTTTATGTCAATTAAATTGTAACATATTTAAGGTGCCATATCAATTATATAGCTGCAGAATCAATGACAGAACATGGGGATATTTGTTAAAAAGATCACAAACCAATCTATCCGATGGGGGCAGTGCTATGGGTATTTTTTACTTCTAAAAAGGGTTTTTTTGTGGTATTATGTATAAACAGAAATTAAAAACTTCTATGGCTTTATTTATCATACATTACGAGGTCTTTGTATCCTTGCCGTATCTTGCAAACATGTGTTTTGTATGAATAACCGCAGTATAACATAAATATTAAGCACGGCCAATATATTGTTTTAAAGGGGGATGGTTATGGCCAAAATTAAAAGCAAAAAACCTTTCGGATGTCTAAAAATTTTTCTTATTGTAGTCTTAATTATTGTATTGACCCCGGTAGTACTTCTTATAGCTAAGACTCGTTACGATGACTACAAAGAGAGAAAAATAGATGAAAGGGTTAACAAACTACTAATTGAGAGTACTATATGCGATTATAACCCTGGTTGGATGAAGGAGTTATCGGAACCCGATGCTGACCCTGATGGTGATGGGCTTACAAATGCAGAAGAAGAAAAATGGGGCACAGATCCCTTTAGTGTAGACACGGACGGGGATGGGCTCTCGGATTATGATGAGATATATATTTATAAATCAGATTCTTTAAAGCCGTCTACTATGGGCGATGGCATAAACGATATGGTTAAGGTCATTAAGGGGCTTGATCTAAACAAGAAATACAAAAAAAAGGATTTAAAAAGTGATGTAATAGATGTTGTCGATGAGGGTGTCCAAATTCAACATAAAACTATAAACTCAGAAGTACTTTATATACATGAGGAATACAAAGGGGCTGTATACGATGGTCTTGACAGTCTTATTGAACCCTTTACCCTATATGATTCCGATGGGAAGATACTAATTGATTTACAGGATCAAAGCATTGGAAAAAACGATATAATTTGCCTTAGGTATGACACAGACAAAAAAAAGATTGCGAAAATAAAATTTTCATGTTCTAAAGGAAAAGTTAGTTTCAATGCAGTCAATGAGCAACCCATAACCATTATCCGCAACAATATAAGTTTTGACGATTTAAATCAGATTGAATCTAATATAGGCAGTAAACACACTTATTATGTCTGCGTTTTTCCCTTTACAATATTCTTCACTGGAAAATTACTAACAGTTATCTTGGAAGTTGATGACGATGTATTTTCGGTTGGGAATACCGATGAAAAAAGGGAGTATCTACAAGAGAGGTTGCCGCATTTAGATTTAATGTATGGAAAAATCACAACAATTGGAGTTGTTGTTTTGGACTTGATGTTTAGCAAGGCTTTGGATGGATTAACAGATGAAATGGACGATTTAAACGATGAAGATGAGGATAGAAAAAACAGATTGAATTTTTTCCTCATGAGATTTAAAGTGGAATGTGGTGAGAATGAGTTGATCGGTGCCTTTAATACAACCCAACCCGCACAAGAAGAAGAGGAAGAGGGTCCAATAATTGGCCCGGGGGACTACGATGTTAGGACAGGGTTTATAAAGGGGGTCCATTCCCTAAAACTCCAAAATTTTCTCTATGCTAACTCTGAAGAGGAAGAAGGACATGGTGTATGCGCTGGTTTTGCTTACATAACTCAGCTTTATTACAATGGGGTGGAAATTAACGAAACTGAGGGATATTTATTGGATGAATTGTACGGTTATAACATAGAATCGGATAAGTATGAAGCGATCAAAAGTGGCGCTTTGGGTGAATACGTATTCGAACATCCCTTGGATTTATTATGTGATGATAATCGCAGCAATGATGACATAGGTACGGTAACGCCCGAAACAATAGATGAGCCCGATAAAGAAGTGGTAAAAATGTTGGCACATTATTGGAAATACGATAATGATAGTACAAATGAGGTAACTGGTGGAACTAGAAAACTGTCCAGTACAGAGAAGTATTTAGGTCAGGATGTGCTGGATAAGATGAGAGATATATTTATAGAAGACAAAATTGTGATAATAGGCATATATCCACCTTTGTTTGGAGGATCAAGGCCGGGTCATGCAGTCAATGGTTATGGCATGGAGCAGGATAAAAACGATCCAAATAGAGTAAGTATTTTAGTATATGATAACAATTTCCCCGCAGATTCATACTTTGTCATAGATGACGAGGAACGACAAATAACACGAAATGTTGAAACGAAAAGCAGGTTGAATATCAGACTAAGACCATACAAAACGTTTTTTGATAAGATAACCGTTACAAAGGCCTTTGAATTTGAATACCTGCCTCGTCAAGACTATAAAATGTATGAATATAAACACCTAAACCTCAAAAAAAGGGATTATTTATACATCAGTATTTATGAGGAAGTTGATGGCCAGCCCCAGATTAGTGTAATAATGAAGGATTAAGAGGGGTAAAAAGGATATTTGCCGGGATAGATACTAACATATTGAACATATAAAAACAGCATTGCTTCATTATGGAGTAATGCTGTTTTTATAAATCTTTCTTTCCATGGTATTTATCCTAGGTTATACCGATGGTTTAGGCCATAAAAAGTTTTATATCATCTTCTACAGTACCGATTCCTGCAATTCCGAATTTCTCGACCAAAACCTTTGCCACATTTGGTGAAAGGAAGGCTGGAAGGGTAGGTCCTAGATGAATATTCTTAACTCCCAGATACAATAATGCTAAGAGCACTATTACAGCCTTTTGCTCGTACCATGATATGTTAAATGCGATGGGAAGCTTGTTTATATCGTCCAGCTCAAATGCTTCTTTTAGTTTTAATGCGATAACCGCCAACGAATAGGAGTCATTGCACTGACCTGCATCAAGAACCCTTGGGATTTGGCCAATACTTCCAAGATCTAGCTTGTTATAGCGATATTTAGCACAACCTGCTGTAAGGATCACTGTGTCCTTTGGAAGATTTTTTGCAAACTCGGTATAGTATTCTCTTGATTTCATGCGCCCGTCACAGCCTGCCATGACAAAGAATTTTTTAATGGCCCCCGTTTTTACTGCGTCTATAACCTTATCGGCAAGGGCCATTACCTGATTGTGAGCAAATCCCCCGATGATATTGCCGTTTTCAATTTCCTTAGGTGAAGGCAATGTCTTAGCAAGCTCTATAATCTCTGAAAAATCCTTTTTGCCATCCTTATTTGTATCAATATGTTTGCATCCGGGAAACCCTGTTGACCCGGTAGTAAAAATTCTTTTTCTCACTTCTTCGCTTCTAGGCGGTACGATACAGTTTGTAGTGAACAAAATTGGGCCGTGAAAGGATTCGAATTCGGATATCTGTTTCCACCATGCATTTCCGTAGTTGCCCACAAAATTATCATATTTTTTGAAAGCGGGATAATAATGTGCAGGAAGCATCTCGCTATGCGTATATACATCCACACCCGTTCCCTTTGTTTGCTCTAAAAGCTGTTCGAGATCGGTAAGATCGTGTCCTGATATCAAGATAGCAGGATTTTTTCTAACACCGATGTTTACTTCGGTGATTTCCGGATTGCCAAACCTTGAAGTGTTTGCCTCATCCAATAAAGCCATAGCTTTAACGCCAAATTCACCAGTTTCAAGGGTGAGAGCGACGAGAGCATCGGCAGAAAGGGTATCATCTAAGGTTGCAGCCAAGGCTTTGTATATAAAGCTATTGACTTCTAGATTTTCCTTCCCAATATTTTTTGCGTGTTCGGCGTAGGCAGCCATACCTTTAAGACCATAAATTATCATTTCCCTTAACGAACGTATATCCTCATTTTCTGTTGAAAGAATACCTATATCTTCTGCTTTTTCAAGCATCGCATCCTTAGAATCTACGGTGAAAACCGCTGCATCATGCAAAATGTTTATGTCTACATCGTTTTTTAGCTTATCTCTAAAGTTAATCATTTTCTTGATTTGGTCTTCAATAGAGCTATCGTCAAAATTTGCATTGGTGATAGTTGTAAAAAGACTATTTAATACCTCGGTATTCATCTTACCAAGCTCGGCTACATTTTTTTCGCCTTTGATAACAATATCGGAGATGCCTTTTAAGGTATAAATCAGCAAATCCTGGAGCTTTGCGACCTCTTCGTTTTTACCACATACCCGGCGTACTGTACAACCCTTTCCGCCTGCGGTTTCCTGACACTGATAACAAAACATACTCATAATGTTCCTCCTTGATTTTTATTTTTATAGATACAAAAAAATATTAGTTTTAATCTAGAATTTCCCCATTGGTAGATATGGTTACTATCTGCCAGGGTATAAATTTACCACTATTTAAAATTGCGTTCTTTGCTGCATTTTCAATTCCACCACAGCAGGGGACTTCCATTCTGACGATCGTAATGCTTTTTATGTTATTGTTTTTTATAATTGCTGTAAGTTTATCACTATAATCACCCTCGTCCAGCTTTGGGCATCCAATTATAGTTACCCTGTTTTTAATAAATTTAACGTGAAAATTGCCGTAGGCATATGCTGTGCAATCTGCCGCAATCAAAAGATTTGCATTGGCAAAGTATGGGGCGTTGACAGGTACAAGTTTTATCTGTACTGGCCACTGGGAAAGGTGGCTTTTGTTTTCGGTTGGAAGATGATTATCCGCGTTGTCTTTGGGTTCTCTGGTAATGGTTTTAGACTGTATACCGGGACACCCGCAGGGTAAATCCTTTTTCTGATTATTCAACTTGTTTTTTTGTACGGCAGCTTCGTCAAATTCTGCAGCCACACGTTCTTCAAAGCCTATTGCTCCCGTTGGGCATACCGGCAGGCAATCGCCCAAACCATCGCAATAATCATCGCGCAGTAGTTGTGCTTTTCCATCAACCATGCCGAGGGCTCCCTCGTGGCAGGCATTTATGCATAAACCGCAACCGTTACATTTATCTTGGTCAATTTTAATTATTCTACGTATCATTATATAAACCTTCTTTCATTTATATTTGATTGACTTTATGGATTGAGTTTACTATACTATGCATAATAAGTCTGTTGGAATTACAACGAAAAGGAGTTATTTATGAAAAAACATTTGAATATTTTAAAATCGGTAGAATTGTTTAAAGGGATTGATGAATCGAATATTTTGCCGCTTCTATCTTGTTTGTCGGGGCGATTGTTTGCTTATGGAAGGAATCAGCCAGTCCTTTCTGACAGTGAAAGCATCCATAGCTTTGGTATAGTTTTATCTGGGCAGCTGCAGATTGTTCAGGAGGATTACTATGGAAACAGGGCTATTATATCAAAGGTAGGAGTAGGGCAACTATTTGGGGAATCTTTTGCGTGTTCAAAAATAAAACCCCTTACGGTTAATGTTGTGGCTACAATTGAAAGTCAGATCCTTTTTATTGACAGCCGAAAACTTGCTGCACCATGTGAAAAAGCTTGCTCCTTTCATAGATGCTTAATCCAAAACATGTTAAATATCATAGCGAAAAAGAATATATCCCTAACGCAAAAGATTGAATTCATATCCAAACGTACGACTAGAGAAAGGCTTTTGTCATATCTTTTACATGAATCAAAAAAAGCCGGAGCCAATTGCTTTAGCATACCCTTTGACCGACAGGAATTGGCGGATTATTTATTTGTCGATAGAAGTGCAATGTCTGCGGTACTTAGCAAACTCAGGGATGAAGGTGTTTTGAATTTTAACAAAAATAGGTTTGAGTTATTGTAAGTTATTCTCCTTTTCTAATGAAATTCTCCATATGCTGCATAATCTTCGGGGGGAGTTGATCGGACAGGTAGTTACGTTTTTTTATGTTAATTTCCCGAAATTTTTGCTCCGCTTTTCTATTGGCTTTTTCAACTTCATTTTTGAGTTCGTCGGCAGACAGCAAACAACAGCCCTCCCCCCATACGATTATCTGCTGTAAATTGTCAGATGTAGCAACCGTTATATTATAATTTTCCTTATTGTCGTATGCAAATTTTTCGATATACTGATCCGCTGTTTGTGCCTCTCGTGTGTATACTGCATGTATATTGTAATAGCTGGTTATTTCCTCACGATGCCCTTCGACACGGTAAGCATCAAATACTACAGCCACCCGACACTGGCGGATCCACTGATAATTGCATAAAAAATCAAGCAGTTTTGTTCTGGCGGTCTCCATACTCCCCTCAATATGTTCTCTTAATTCGGGCCAGGAGTAAATGATATTATACCCATCTACAAGGAGATATTCTTTTTTTTGTTTTGTTTGATTTTTAGTGTAGTGATTTGCGGGCATGGTGTGAATTTTCTTACTTGGCCTTATAATTCTTGGACCCGACTTCTTTTGACTGTTTGCATAAAAGGTTTTATTTAAGATTTGATTTATTTCCTCAGGACTAATTGTTTTTTTCTCGGAGCATGAATTTTTTTTAGAATCCAATTTTTCAAAAGGAATTTCTTTTTTAAAACGGCTTTCAATATGCATATGCTTTTTTACCTTATCCCAACTAACTGAAAGGCTCGAACCGTGGATGCAAAATAAAGAACCCGTTGGATTTTCCATATCATTTTCTGGGTTGTAGCCAATTTGCTCAATGATTTTTTTGGCATTGTGACATGGCTGATAATCTCCGAGATTGTAAAATAGCCTACCGGCTCCGCTGGTATAGGCAGTCAGTTCCCTTTGGTAATTTTGCATAGTAAGGACGGGGGCGTTTCCTTTTAGGGTGGCCATGTTTTCACTTATGTGGGATATTTCACATGTGCCTTGCATTCTTTCTATATCTGTCATGGCCTTCCCGATCATTTTTTCGGGTAGCTCCAATTCAAAGGAATAATAAGGTTCTAGGAGTAGAGAACGAGCCTCCATTAGACCCTGCCGTACCGCGCGGTAGGTAGCCTCCCTAAAATCTCCTCCTACCGTATGCTCATTATGTGATCGACCTGCTAGAAGCGAGATCTTCATATCCGTAATGGGTGAACCCGTTAAAACCCCAATATGTTTTTTTTCCTTTAGATGTGTTAGGATAAGCCTTTGCCAGTTAATATCTAAATTATTATCGATACACTCGCAGCTAAATTCAAGTCCGCTGCCCCTTTTTCTAGGCTCTAATAGCAAATGTACCTCAGCATAATGCCCCAAGGGCTCAAAATGACCCACACCTTCAACAGTGCTTAAGATGGTTTCCTTATAACGAATTCTCCCCCTGCCAAAGGATATTTCGATACCAAACCGATTCTTTACAATTTCTTTTAGGATTTCTATCTGAATTTCTCCCATAACCTGTATTTGTATTTCCTGCAATTGTTCGCTCCATACAACACGGAGTTCCGGTTCTTCTTCCTCAATTTCGCGCAGCTTTGGAAGTAGCATTCTTGGATCATATCCGTTTGGGGGCAAAATTTTATAGACTAATACCGGTTCTAACATTGGTATATTCGGGTTTTTTTCAATTCCCAAAGTATCACCTGGGATTGAATTGCCAATTCCGGTTACCGAAAAGACGGAACCCGCTTCCACCTTATCTGCAATTTTATATTTTTGTCCCGAATAAATACGTATTTGATTTATTTTGCCTTTCCATACACCGTTTGTTACGGCATCCTTAACCCTTAATACCCCTCCGGTTAGTTTCATATGAGTGAGCCGGTTTCCCTGCTCATCCCTCGTTACTTTGAATATCCTAGCTCCTAATTCATTGGGATAATCCGGTGCTATAGAATATTTTACAATAGCCGCCACAAATTCTTTGACCCCTTCCAGCCTCAAAGCGGAACCAAAAAAGCATGGGAACACCTTTCGTTGCCTTATGGCTGTATTAATATTCGAAATTTCTACATATCCTTTTTCCAAATAATTTTCCATCATAATTTCATCGCTCATTGCCATTTGATCGTAGAAATCCTCTGTGCCGGTTTGCGTAAAGTCTATGCAGCCGTCTTCCAGCTGAGTTTTTATTATTTTTATTATTTTAGCTTTATTTACACCTTCTCGATCCATTTTATTCACGAAAAGAAATGTCGGTATATTATATGCTCGAAGTAGTCGCCATAGAGTTTTGGTATGTCCTTGTATTCCATCCGGGGCGCTTATAACTAAAATAGCATAGTCTAGTATACGTAGGGTCCTTTCCATTTCTGCTGAAAAATCCATATGCCCCGGTGTATCAAGTAAGGTTATCCAGGTCCTATCTATCTTAAAAACAGCCTGTTGGGAAAAGATAGTGATACCCCTAGCCCTTTCCAGCTCGTGGGTATCCAAATATGCATTTTTATTATCGACTCTTCCCAGCTTCCTTGTTTTACCGCTGAGATAAAGTATACCTTCTGATAAGGTTGTTTTTCCTGCATCAACATGTGCCAGTATACCAAAAACCAATTTATTCATATTACTTTTACCGCCTATCGCCCATCTATATATTTGCAATGCTTTTCGATATTGTAAAACATATACATTAATTTGAGTGCTGCAGGAAAGGTCCGTACCCCTGCCCGCAAATTCATTATACTATAAATGCTCAAAACGATACAATAGGCAGGCCTAAGGAGTCAACATCTACAACATTTTTTCTTTTAAAACAAGTCTAATAAAGGTTTGTTAGAAAACTGCATCATTATCTGCAAAATTTAATCACTGCCTATACAAGAGGACATAAAAAAACATTTTAAAAAAGTATTGACACCCCATTTAAAATTGTCTATACTAAAATTAAGTTAGTCGCAACTAATAAAATTAGGCATAACTCACTTAAGATTATAAAGTAATAGAAAATTGCTATGGATAGGGCTTTGTAAAAAACATACCGTTGGTGAAAGGAGAATGCGTGATGGATAAATGTTTATTAACCTTAAAACAGGGAGACGCTGGAAAGGTGAAACTTATAAGTGCTGGGAGATGTGCTACTGTACGTCTTTATGAAATGGGTCTTAATATTGGTGCTTCTTTAAGGGTAGTTAAAAATGATGTAGGCCCTGTTATTGTTTCCTTGGGAGGAAATAAGGTAGCAGTGGGGCGTGGACTTGCTGAGAAGATCGAGCTGGAAATGTAGAGAAAACTAAACGATTAATGCGGGGGAATTAACATGACAAATACCAAAAATATGGGCATAGCACTAGTTGGGAACCCCAATAGCGGCAAAACAACTTTTTTTAATGCCCTTACCGGCTCCAACCAGCATGTTGGAAACTGGCCTGGCGTTACTGTAGACAGAAAAGAAGGAAGCTTTAAACACAACGACAAAAAATATAATGTAACGGATCTGCCAGGAATCTATAGTCTTGGAGCTTTTTCGGAAGATGAGGTTGTGGCTAGGGATTTTATTTTGACGGCCAACCCAGAAGTAATTATAAATGTAATTGATGCAAATAATATAGAAAGAAATCTTTATCTGACAACACAGTTATTGGAGATGGGTAAAAAAGTTGTTATTGCTCTCAACATGGTAGATGAGGCAGAAAAAAAGGATATAAAATGTGACATAAAAAGATTATCGAACAATTTAGATATCCCTGTAATACCTACTGTGGCATCTAGGGGAAAGGGGATCGATGAAGTAATTGAGACGGCGGTCAAACTTTTAGATACAGAATTAGTTGTCAAAACTCCGTTTCAATATGGTGAAGTTATCAATCAACATATTGAAAACATACACGAAATGTTAAAGGAAGAAAAATTAGCATATCCACCAAAATGGGTTGCCCTTAAGGTGGTGGAGGGTGATAGAGAGATCCTTAAAAGGCTTAAAGAATCTGAAATTTCTCAAAACACACTAGAAGGCATTATGGACTTTTACAAAGAATACAACGATAAAAATTTAGAAATTGAAATTATTGATTCAAGATATGCATTTGCGCATAAGGTTATAAAGGGTGCAGTAAAAAGACCGGAAGAGGAGATCATAACACTTACAGATAGGATAGATCGGGTTATTACAAACAAGTATCTGGGTATTCCTATATTTGCACTCATTATGTTTATTGTTTTCCAACTGACTTTTAAGGTAGGAGAGGATTTACTGGGCGAATGGGCGGTGGGTTTTATAGAAGTTGTGGGGGATGGTGTCAAAGGCCTTTTATCCTACCTCAATGCACCATCATGGCTCACAGCCCTTATAACTGATGGGATGATAAACGGTGTTGGGGCGGTTGTAGAGTTCGTTCCTATCATTACAGTATTATACTTGTTGCTTGGTTTTTTGGAGGATAGTGGATATATGTCGAGAGCGGCCTATATCTGGGATGATTTGATGAGAAGGATAGGGCTTCAGGGAAAAGCCTTTGTATCAATGATTATTGGCTTTGGGTGTAACGTACCAGGTATTATGTCGGCTAGGACATTAGACAATAAAAAGGATAGAATGATTACAACACTTGTAATGCCTTTTATATCTTGTGGAGCAAAGATTCCTATATACTCTGTTTTTATTGCGGCATTTTTCCCAAGGTATGGAGGATTAATACTATTTTCTTTGTATGCCTTAGGAATATTGATAGCGGTGTTGGTAGCCAAACTATTTAGCAAAACACTTTTTAAGGGCGAGACTTCATGTTTTATAATGGAGCTTCCCCCGTACCGTTTACCGATTTTCAAAAACGTTTTAAGAAATATGTGGGATAATGTTTATGGCTTTTTGAAAAAGGCTGGTACAATTGTGTTTGCGGTTGTCACCCTAGTGTGGATATTGGCGGTTTTACCTGCATCCGTTGAGCCTTATAGCCAGTATAGTATCCTAGGAAGAATTGGTACATTGATTGCACCTATATTAAAACCTGCGGGATTTGGCGGCTGGAGGGAATCTGTAGCCCTATTTGCCGGCATACCGGCAAAGGAAGCGGTTGTTGGGACCTTAGGGATGCTATACGCTGGACAGTATATGGAGGAAGGGGGTATACTAGTAAATTCAATAAAAGAGAATTTTACTTCCCTTACGGCTCTTTCATACATGGTTATGGTTTTACTTTATACACCATGTGCCGCCACCTTAGGTATTACTAAAAAGGAGACCAATTCCCTTAAATGGACAGTGTTTATGGCGCTTTACACCTTTGCTGTAGGGTGGGTGGCTGCAGTTTTATTATTCCAATTTGGGACACGGCTGGGCTTTGCCTAGCGTTTGGAGGTTGAACCTATGTTGAAAAATATTTTAAAAATAATCGATAGGGATGGCTATATTTCGAGGACACAGCTAGCCCGAGAACTGGGTATTTCTAAAGAAATGGTAGATGAGGGGATGAACCAAATAATGCGAATGGGGTATCTCCAGGAAGAAAAAACAGGTATTGATTGCTCAACGACCTGCGCAGGCTGTCCCTTTGCTAAAAGCTGTAGCAAGGAGATCGTAAGAGGTTTTAAGATTTCGGAACGGGGTATGTATTATCTGGGTAGATAGGTAAAGCATACAACCCTTTATATATAACTACAACAACGGGATGATATGATTCCCGAATAAATAATTTGGAGGTAAAGATAATGGCTGGATATTCTCAATCGGAAGAAGATTATTTGGAGACCCTTTATTTGATTCAACTTGAAAATGGGGTGACTCGGGTAAAAGATGTGGCGCAAGCCCTAGATGTAAAAATGCCTTCCGTGGTGGCCGCCATTCGTTCTTTGTCGAAAAAGGGCTTGGTGGAACAGGAGAAATATGGGCACATAGAGCTTACAAAAAGAGGTGAAAGGGTGGGCAGGGATGTTTATGAAAGGCATAGGCTGCTTTACGCTTTTTTTTACGAGGTACTGGGTTTAGAACCAAAGATAGCCGAAGAAGATGCCTGTCGTATGGAGCATCACCTATCGCCGCAGACAAGGGAACGGTTATTGCGAATAGTGGAATATACACGTGCCTGTAAGGATGACGAAGTGCATTTTATAAAAAGATTTATGCACTTTGTAAATACTGGTGAAATGCCAAAATCCTGCCCTGGATGCTCAAAATGCTAAATTTGTTTAGGACTTATGCACGAAATTATGTTATAATCGTTACGGATAAATAAAAAGGTTAATTTTTAAAAAACCATTTCGAATTGGGGATGTTATTTAAATTTATGTGTTATATTTATACTATACTGGGAAAGGTTAGGATTTTGTAATGCTTGAGTTGTTGATTTCGAAGTTAAAGGAGTCTTTTTTTTCGGTAATGCCGATAGTGCTTTTGGTTCTCATATTGGGCTTTTTTATAGCACCAATACCATTTTGGAATGTGGTGCTTTTTTTAGTAAGTGCTCTTCTGATGATTTTAGGCATAACTCTTTTTAATTTAGGGGTGGATATGTCACTAATCCCCATTGGGGAAAAAGTAGGTTCATCTTTGGTTAAGAGTAGGAAATTATATCTTATTGTGATTGTGACCTTTGTTATAGGCGTATTTATTAGTGTGGCGGAGCCCGATGTAATAGTATTGGCGGGGCAGATAAATGGCGTACCCAATTCTACTATTATACTAATTATTTCCCTAGGCGTTGGGGTGGCATTAGCGGGTGCATTTTTGCGTATACTCTTTCAGCTTCCACTTTCTTATATATTGATTGCATGCTATACGCTTGCATTTATTCTTTCAGGGTTTACTCGGAACGAATTTCTTTCTATTGCATGGGAATCGGGAGGGGTGACAACGGGCCCGATCATGGTACCCTTTGTAATGGCCTTAGGCCTTGGTTTGGCATCGATACGAGGGGATAAGACAACAGAAGAAGACAGTTTTGGACTTATATCACTTTGCCTTATAGGTCCTATTATTGCAGTTTTGATTTTAGGTATGTTTTTTATGCCTTCGGGAGGGAGTGCTTTGGCAATACCCGAGGTTGGAGGGGCAGCAGATATTTTTGCTCTTTTTTTCTCCAGTCTTCCCGAGTATATAAAACAAATAGCTTTGGCTCTGCTTCCTATGATCTTGCTTTTTGCGGTATTTCAAGTTCTAAAGCTACGTCTGCGATTAAGAACTGTACTTAAAATCGGTGCGGGAACTGTATATACATACATTGGGCTAGTTTTGTTTTTGGCCAGTGCCAATGTTGGTTTTATGCCAACAGGGTATCAATTGGGGAGCATAATTGTTGAACAAAATAATCCTTGGATGTTGGTTCCCATAGGAATGATTGCGGGGTATTTCGTGGTTGCGGCAGAACCTGCGGTGTTTGTGCTAAAAAGGCAGGTTGAGGAGGCTACGGAGGGGGTAATTTCCGCCAAAGCGATGGGGATAGGCCTTTCTATAGGTGTAGCCGTTTCGGTGGGTCTTGCAATGATTCGAGTGATTACGGGTTTATCAATTTTTTACTTTGTAGTTCCCGGATATACACTTGCTTTGATCTTGACATTTTTAGTCCCAAGACTTTTCACATCTATAGCCTTTGATTCGGGGGCTGTAGCCTCGGGACCTTTGGCTGCTACCTTTATGCTGCCTCTTGCTATAGGGGCGTGTGAATCAGCGGGGGGGAGCGTGTATATTGATGCCTTTGGTATTGTTGCACTAGTTGCCATGACACCAGTTATCACAATACAACTTTTTGGTCTTAATTACGCTATTAAATCTAAGGCGGCAGCAAAAAAAGTTGTTGTCCCAGATTTGAAAGATAGTATTATTGAATTGGAATATTCTATTCCAGATACAAAGGAGGAGCCTTTGGACAATATACAGGATAAGGCTAATAATCAATAAAATAAGTAGAACAGGGGCATAACCCCAGTTTTTGCATGGTCAGCATAGAGAATGATTATGGCCAAGGAATTAAAAACTATATACAAACAAAGGAGGGGAGAGCACTAATGCCAAATAAGCCAGAAATAGCATTAGAGGCTTTATTTATAATAGTAGATTTCGATAGGGGTAATGTCTTAACTGATTTGTTTAAGAAAAACAATATGCCCGTTTTCTTGCTAACCCGCGGATATGGCTCGGCTAAATCGACAATCTACGACATTTTAGGTTACGGCGGCCCAAAGAAAAAGGTTTCGATAAGCATTCAAACAAAGGGCGTATCGGGTCTTATAATGAGTCAGCTGCGTAACAAGATTGATTTTAAAAAGCCGGGGACAGGGATAGCTTTTACAATAAATCTAAGCAGCGTCAGCAACGCTCTTTTGACGGTTTGCAGAAAGGTTAACGATAATTTGAAAACAAAAGATGGGGGTGAAGCCATGGCAACAAAAAGTGCTTATCATTTGATTATAACCATCGTAAACACTGGTTACTTTGAGCAGGTTATGAATATTGCAAAAACTGCAGGGGCAACTGGTGGTACCTTAATTCATGCTCGTGGTCTGGGCTCGGAGGAGGCCATGAAATATCTTGGGATAACAATACAACCTGAAAAGGATCTTGTTTTGATACTGACACCAAAGGAAGAAAAGCTTGCCATAATGGAAAGCATTACAAATGAGGTTGGATTAAATACGGCGGGTAAAGGTATATGTTTTTCCCTTCCAGTTGATGGTGTTATGGGGTTTGGAACGGGTGTTTGTGATGCTGATAAATGCTAGATATAATCACGGAACCTATAAAATTCCCGCCTATAATTGTTATAATAGGCGGGAATTTTATATATGTTACTAGACTGCTACATTACAGGGTTGCTTTTTGGTTAGGTTCTTGACCCAGTTATATTTTTTGTAATGCCGGTATACCGCCGGTAATTTTACAAATTCATCAAGACTTAGCAGGAAGTATACCACCAGCACGGGAAGCTTAAATACAAATGCTGCAAGCAAACCTATGGGTACAATGACCACCCACATAGTTATTGTATCGCATATAAACCCAAACTTTGTATCTCCCCCTGCACAGAAAATGCCTGCTATTACCGTTGAATTTATGGATTTTCCAATCATGTAATAAGAGCAAATATACAACATTCCCCGTAGGTAATAATATGCCTGTGCACTCAAATTTGTTGAGAATCTGAGAATGATAGGGCTAATAAGTAAAAGTAATAATCCCGATATTGCACCGGCAACTATGGAGAGCCTAGAAAATCGGCCGCCATATTCTTTTGCTTTTGCCAGATCTCCTCTTCCCAATTCGTTACCAATAATAATTCCGCTTCCCGTTCCAATGCCAAAGCAAACACATGCCGTAATATTTTTTACTATATTTGCAATAGAATTGGCTGCAACTGCATCACTTCCGAGGTGACCCATAATAACGGAAAACATGGTAAATCCACAACCCCAGGCAAGCATATTTGCCAGTACGGGCAGTGTATATCGCAAAAAGTCCTTCCTAAGATACTCATTTGATGAGAATATGAGTTTCCAACGAATTTTGACAACATCTTTTCTGGTGTTTTCCAACATTATCAATAAAAGTTCAACACCACATGAAATTACGGTGGCTATGGCAGCACCCGTAATACCAAGACGTGGGAAACCAAATAGGCCAAAAATGAGTATAGCATTCAAAAGTATGTTTAAAACCATGGCACTGGAGCTAAATATTGTACTTTTTAAGGTTCTGCCGCTGTTTTTCATAATGCAAAGGTATATCTGGGATACACCTATTAATAGATAGGACCAGCAGACCGATTTAAGGTATTCTGCACCGTATAGTATTAAAGTATTGTCGTTTGTCAGTAGTCCCATCAAAAAATTAGGAAACAAAAAGGTTGTAAGAAAAAATACAAATGAAATAAAGCAGGAGGTCTTCAAAGAAATGGCGAGAACTGATTCCACAGATTTTTTGTCTTTTATCCCCCAGTATTGGGCTGCTAATATGGTGGTTCCTGAAGTTAGAGCAGTGTGAAACAAAAACAGGACAAACTGTACCTGTACCGCTAAGGAAACTGCTGATAAAGAATCCTGATCCAGCATACCAAGCATAAGTGCATCGGAAGCTCCAACCATAGCTGCCATTAGATTTTGAAATGCAAGCGGCAGAACTAAGATAGATAGGTTTTTGTAAAAATCTCGGGTTTCTTTTTTCAAATCGCTCACTCAACTTTCTATATATCGCATTTTTATTGGTATATGTTATAATAATAGTATTCATATGCATAGAAATCTAGCAATATTGACTTTGTTTTTTATAACAATCGTATTTTTAAAATACAAATATTCTAATTGGGGGTGTGTATATGCTTATGCATATTGATGTAATGAAGGATGCATCTGAAATAATATGCTACGACAGAACAGGGATTCCACTGCATGTAAGAGTCGGGGAATTGTCAAGCTTCCCCGATAAAAAAGCACTTTGCCATTGGCATGATGATATAGAATTTATCAGGGTTTTACATGGTGAAATGAATTACTATATAAATGGGAGGAGCATTCTTCTAAAAGAAAATAACGCCATTATGGTTAATTCTAGGCAGATGCATTACAGTTATTCGGTGCAACAAAAAGACTGCACATTTATATGCATCTTATTCCATCCCTCGTTATTTACCGGCAACAAACTGCTAAATCAAAACTACATACTCCCGCTCCTTAGAAACAAAAACCTAGAGTATCTTTATTTTGATCTCCAGAACGGGGATGATGGCGGGATATTAGATTTATTAGATAGAATATCAGCCTTAAGAGAAAAATCAATGGACTTATATGAGCTCGAAATAGTTGGATTAATGCATATTCTATGGAGCAGGCTCTATCGCCAAATTGTTAGCAAACGATTACACACACCCGAACAAGACAGCAATAATTCCGATATTATGCTGCAAAAGGATATGGTATCTTATATCCATCAGCATTATGCAGAGAGAT
>JAAZML010000047.1 GCA_012798835.1 Clostridium sp. | reverse complement strand
TTATGTTGAAAAAGAACACGAAAGACGTTATTTAACGTTATTGGAGAATGTTGAAAAAAATAAAGTTTTCAAAAAAGAAGAAAATACAGTATGGGAATGTCGTGCATGCGGACGTCTAATAGAAGGAAAAGAAGCTCCAGAAGTTTGTCCGGTATGTGGTTACTCACATTCATTCTTTGAAGTACGTGCAGAAAACTATTAAGATATAATTAGAATTAGATTAACTCAATAAACTTAACCGCCAATCAGAAGGAAGATAATCCTATGATTGACGGTTATTTAATTAAATATAGATTAATTCTAATAAAGATGTGAATATGATCCACCAAGGGGGTGCTATAAACCTACAAAATCTTTATTGTCACTTCAAGGCATGTTGAGACGGTGATTCTGATGCAGCGTAGTGGTTTGAAAGACAAAAAGTAGGGTTTGACAACTACATGCAGTGGTTTAGAGGTAAAAAATGAGCAAAAAAGGGGGTTAAAAATGCATGATTTTAGCCCCCTTTTTCAGCGAAAAATACTGATGCAGAAGGTGATTTTTTAGATATAGCTCATAAAATGATGCAAAATCATTTTATGACAAAAGGAATTATAAAATAAAATAACTATAGAAAAGCAGACAATAACATTATTTTTCAGTGGCGTCCTTTTTAAGAATCCTCAAAAAATCGTCTATTGACGGTTTTTGACAGGTTGGAAAAAGGGCGCTATTCTATACTGTAAATGTAGAAAAACAAAAGAATTAATTTCTGCTTAAGAAATTTCAAAGTATTGTCGAACATGACGACATAACAATATAAAATTTTATAGGACTGAAAAAAGGGGGTTTTCGGGATAATGCGTCAGCTCTCAAGTTGGTTCTGAGTTAAATTTTTTTATCTCAAAATGAAACCTTTTTATGCCCACATTTGTGTTGTTTATAGAAGGGAGGGAAAAGATGATAACCCAGGATGCAAAAATGGCTGACATTTCTATAGAGAGTATTATGCAGCAATACTCTGACATGGTATACAGACTTGCATATGCACGGACACGAAACAAAGCAGATGCAGAGGATTTGTTTCAGGAAGTATTCTTAAAATGTCATAAAGCCAATCAAAAATTTAGCAGTGAGGAACATTGTAAGGCTTGGTTAATTAGGGTCACAGTTAATCTCAGCAAAAACCTTTTGACTTCCGCTTGGAAAAAAAAGATTGTTCTTAAAGATGAACCTTCGTGGAATTCAGAAAATTATAGCACAAGTCCACTGGAAAATGACAAGGGTGAAGTCTTCTATGAGGTGATGAAACTACCGGAAAAGTACCGTATAGTGATACATCTATATTATTATGAAGATTATTCTGTATCCGAAATCGCTAACATTCTTAATCGAAAAGATTCCACTGTAAAAACACAACTTTTTCGGGCAAGAGAACTATTAAAACAAAATTTGAAAGGAGAATATGACTATGTTTAGAAAGGAATATAAAAAGGATTTCAATACCGTTACACCGGATATAAATTTGATTGAAAAGACAAAACAAAAGCTTAACAATAATACGGCTAAAAAGCATTCGGGAATTCAGAAAAGGTTTGTTGCAGCAGCGGTGGCCATATGCTTTTTAATTGGTGTAGGATTTATGACAAGTAATCTAAATAAACCTGCATTTGCCATAGTGGCTTTTGCCGATGATGGTGGTGGTCAGATTATTAATATCGAAGGAAATACACAAGTAATACTCCCGTTTGGAAAAATATCAAGAGGTGATCGGCATTTTTATCTTGATGAAACAGGCGAAAAAATATATACTTATGATGTAGGTTTTGATTCCGGTGGTATTTCCATAAAAGGTAAAAATATATCCTCGGTAAAATATATTTCGGATTTGGGGGAATTTACATTTTTTAATTCAATTGCAGCAAAACAAATGAATCAGCCTGAACAAAATGAAAATCAAAAATTAAAGATACATGTACTCGAGGATAGTAGCTCATTTGTGAAAGTAGGAAAAGAAATTATTGCAAACTTCCAGGGAGAGCTTGGTGAAAAATCCTTTGATGTAAATTGGTTTCCATGGTATGCAATAGACATAGTTTCTGAAGACGGACCTGTTAGTTTTGCTGATTTACCCTCAGATAATATAACAATTGAAGTGCATTTTAAAGATGGAAAAATAATTACTAAACATCTAAAACTTTCTTTTAATAATGATGGCAATTTAATTGCAGAAATAATCACCAAATAGATTTGAGTTAAAGTTAAGATGAATAAAGAGGCAATGCAGCAAGATAATAAACTATTGCCGTATTGCCTCTTTATTTTTTAAAAAACCTGATAAATTAGTACCTATTATCAATTGGAATATATTCCAGTATATTATCCTGAATTCCTTTACTGAGCCGGAGATATGAATGCAAAAATGCGTTCCAATTCTCCGGCTTTTTTATTTCCAAAGAAAGGTGTAACTCATGTTAGTACATTATAAGAAAAACAGAAAACCAGCTTGTTATGATTCGGATTCTCTTGTATCTGTGGAGAAAATCTTATCTGAAAAGCAACCAAATGGCCCCTTTAAAAGCTGTGGAGATTGCCCTTATGCATCCCACGGCTTTATATGTTATAGCCGTGAAGGAGATTGCCTAAGAACCGATATGCAAAAAATCAATCACAGGAGGAAAAAATTATGCGAGTAATGATTCAATGTATGCATGAAAACAATTATCAAAACCTTACCTTTCCCAGTAAGGAAAAAGAACTGCAGATTTTATGCGACAGTCTTGGTGTTGCCAATACCGCAAAAACAGAGGTTGAAATCGGCACTGTCCATAACGATGAAAGATTGTCAGCCCTAATCTCCCATCAAACAGTAAATCTTGACGAATTAAACTTCCTAATGAAACGGTTGGACAGCTTCGATCAAAATGGGCTTGCCACTTTTTATGCAGCTGCCTATGCCGAAAAAGCTGAAACAATGACGGAGCTTATTAACCTCAGCTTTAATACCCATTGTTACAGCCTTGTAGCCGATTTTAGCGATTTAAATGCTTTAGGCAAGATGTACCTAACAGAACAAATCGGTGTCAGTACAGAGGATTTAGAGAGTCTTGACGGACGAAACTACTTTGAAAAAATGATTGCAGAAAACCCCAATCCTATGATAACACCGTATGGAGTGGTATATAGAAACAGCAATGAAATTGCACAGACTTATGACGGCATGAATTTTCCGTATTACCAATATGAGGATACGCCTGTTACACTGTTGTTGAGCGCCCAAAATCGCTGCGAATATCTGTATCTGCCAATTGAGCAGAGTGAGCTGAATAAGACTTTAGAACGGTTGGATGCAGAAAATCTGGAAAGTGTCAGCTGGCAGGTGGAGGAACATAATATCCCTGATAACCTTGCAGGCATGGTAGTTAAGGCTCAGTCAGACCTGTATGTCCTCAATCAATTTGCCGCAATTTTTAAGGAGATGGGTCAGCGTGAAGTTACGGCTTTATCTGACCTTGCCGCTTTTGCAAAAATCACCAACGCAGAAGAACTTAAAATACTGGCAAGCTGTATGTATGAATTTGAATGTTTTCCCGATATCTATACTCAGGAGC
>JAAZML010000135.1 GCA_012798835.1 Clostridium sp. | reverse complement strand
GTTGTATAATGTTATTCATAGAGAATGTCCCCCTTTTAATGTGTTTTTAGTCGATTACATTATATCATAGGGAGCGATATTCTCTATATTTTTTTGCTTTTTTGTCCTACAACTATTTTACACTAAGTATTTGTGAAGCCATTTAAGATATGTTATGTTTAATACGCTTTTTGTTCATTGTATACAATTTAGCACCGTTTTTATTAAAATGTAATTTTTAATGCATTATAATATATTATAAGGAAATTTTGGATACATAGACACAGACAGGTTATGTATTGGGGAATAATGGGCCAAGTTTTCACTGCTTAAATTCGAAGGATTTGCTTAAGAATTGCTATAAGTAAAATACCTGGGATTCCGAGTACGCCCGCCGTAAAGGCAGTTATAGGATTTAAGGGAAGATTATAATTTAAAAAATTGCCTACAAAATTAATAATCAGAAGAATAACAGCACCTAAAACTGATTTAAGTATAGTTTTGGGAATTAGCTTGATTGGGGATGCTAAAGACTTGCCTAAAATATACAAAAATAGTATTCCCACAATATACATAAGTATCACCTGATACTCTTTGGCCATCTTGATTTCTCCCCTTTGATTTTATCCCCATCTAAAAAGGTCATTAATTAACAAACCTTCTTATTTTTAAATATATAAGCATGTTCGAAAAATTATTACAAATAAGTAATTCCTTTCTCTTTTGCTTTTTTTAAAAGATACTCGTATCTCACTTGGTATGCTTTAATTTTATAGATATAATAATCAATAATTTCGCTATCAACAGCCTGCTCAAAGTTATAGTTAGCACTTATCCATTCCTTTTTTGCATCCCTTATGCTCTCTATAAGGTTTTGATTTTCCCCCATCTGATGGACGGGAAGGATTTCGCTTTTATCGCCCAAGGCCTTAGATATTCTTGAAAATATATTTTCTTTTTGTATCTTTGTATTTTGACTCTTTCCCATATTCAAATTCATCTTCCTCACCCCATACTATGAATTTCCATACCTAGCCTGCGCAAATATGATGCCCTTTATTGATATTCTCAAAGGCCTATCCCGCGCATTATATGTCTTTTAGAAACAATATACCGTAAATATCCAAAATACTTGGGAGTACACCCCTTATACTAATATTCTATTTATTAAAAAATGTTCATATATTATGAGTATAAACAGCATTTTTAACAACTATACATTTTATGCTTATTTTTTAACCAACTTATTGCTTTTTTTACTTAATATAATTTTAATGAAATAATTTTTTAATTAATTTGAAACACATTAATGCTATAATAAATATACGTGCTTATATCAAATTAAATTTGTTTTCATTTACTTAAAAATATGTTGTTTTTTTTCTTTATAATTGCGATAATGAAATGGGCAAGATATATGGGCTGTATCTTCCAATTTATTTTGCGAACAAAGCCATGTAATTTTGCGTCTACTATAATGTATATTAAAAATGTGTATCAAAAATATGCCGATATGGGGTGTGTCTATGACGGATACTATAATTCAAAAAAAACTTTTAAATTCAAAATTTAAGCTTATAATTATCTCTTTGTTAGCATTTTTGCTCCTCCTTCTGCTCGGATTTCTTCTTGTCATATATTTTACGTTATCCCGTGATGGAGCCTACAGGGGTGTCTTTATTGATGGAAAAAATGTAGATAAAATGTCTTACGATCAAATTTACGAGTTTTTTGATTCAAGCTACACCGATCAACTCAAAAATGTTGAGCTAACATTGGAAAACGGGGATTATTCCACAAACTTCAATTTACTTGACCTTGGGGTTAGCTATAACATTGATAAAGCCGCAACACAGGCACTACATGTTGGAAGACAGGGAAACATCTTTGGAAGATTTTTCGAGATCAAAAGAATTAAGAAAAAAAATATGAACATCGAGTTGGATTACTCCCTTAATTCCGCTGCCCTAGAAAATATGATAAATGACTTTTACGATAAAACCCTAATCCCGGTAAATGAATCGTACCTCAACTTCGAGGATAAAAAGGTAACGCTTATCATGGGGCATCCCGGCAAATCTTTGGACATAGAAAAATTTCGCAGTGTAGTGGATAATTCCATAAAATCTCTTAAGGGCGGTATTTTTAATATTTCGCCTTTAGTTATCGAGCCTGAAGAAATTCGTGTGGATAAAATCTACAATGAAATCTCCTGCGAGCCGGTAAATGCAAAAGCCACTGCAAAAGACGGGCAGGTAGTTATCACACCACATGTATACGGGAGGAGAATTGACAAATCGAATTTGTCTGACATAATTGAAAAGCATAAAAACGATTTTGGTGCCAAGGTAGAGCTTCCAGTGGTATTCGAAGATCCCGAGCTCAAAACCGAACAGGCCCAGGCCATGCTTTTTAGGGATACCCTTGCAACATCAAACACAAATTTTTCCACATCCACCCAAAACAACTACAACAGGGGTATAAACATGCAAATAGCTTCCTCGAAAATAAACGGGACTGTACTAGGACCGGGTGAGATCTTTTCTTTTAACGATGTGGTAGGTCCCAGAACAGTGCAAAATGGCTACAAAACTGCAAAAGAGTATGTCAGCGGAAAAATAGTCGATGGAATCGGCGGAGGTGTCTGCCAGGTATCTTCGACCCTTTACAATGCTGTACTTTTCTCAGATCTAGAAACTGTGTTCCGGCAAAATCATATGTTCTCCATAGGCTATCTTCCCCTTGGCAGGGATGCCGCTGTTGCTTATTCGGATCTTGATTTTAAGTTCAAAAACAATACTAATTGGCCAATAAAAATTGAAGCTGCTGTCAAAAATAACACCGTTTCCTTTTCGATCCGCGGGACTCAAGAGCAACCCGGAAAAACAATTGAGTTAAGCCATGTGCAGATTAGATCTACACCCGCACCCATACAGTATATTGATGACCCAAATCTTGAGGAGGGGCAAACAGTTGTAATACAATCCGGTCAGGCTGGATATGTTGTGGATACTTATAAAACTGTCAAAATTAATGGTGTAGTCCAAAGTAAAAATAAGCTCCATACCAGCACCTACTCAACTTACAAAACGATAATTAAAAGGGGCACAAAAAGGGTTGAGCCGGCTCTTTTGGATCTACCCGAATCACAAGATACCCCCGAAGATATCATCGACGAAACACCCGCATGAAATATATAGGTTGCCGTCCAGATAACAGACACCTGCTATCTGGCGGCATATTAGCTCCTAGGGGCACCCGCCTTACCCATCTAAGATCATCAGTACGAGTACATCCATGCTATTTTTAATGTATGAAAAATAATCTCATTTCATAATTTGTACCCGTTTTAGGAATTCATATTTTTTGCCTTTACTTGTGGATACCCTTAGTAATTATCCACACTTTTAGCTCCATTATCTCTTAGTATCGAAGCGATTTCATCCATTTTCTCCTCATCGGCTTTCATGCTAAAAAGTGTTTTTCCCGCTTTAATATCGCTTTCGTATTCTCTACCTTTATCCTCCGGGATCCCAAGATCCACAAGTCCCCCAACAATTCCACCGGTTACAGCACCGGATAGTAGGCCCGTTATCGGTCCCGCTGCGGCAATTATGCCAAGCCCTGGTATAACCATACTCCCAGCCCCAATCAAAAGGCCCGCAAGTCCCCCTAAAATACCACCTGTCATTACACCGCCGGATATATTATCGTTTACATTCTCACCCTCATCCATGCCCGCAGGATCATTTGCACCCATACCACCCATTAGGTTTCCTAATCCCATTGTAAAACTATTATCTTCATTACCTTCATCCTTTTGCTTTGTAACAATTGAAATATCACTGGTTTTTAATCCCCTATCTTTTATCTGTCTTGCAGCCCCTTCTGCATTCGTATGATCATCGAAAATTGCAGCAATAGTTTTTGACATGATAAAACCTCCTTCATTTATTTGAATTTAGTTTCGGTCATTAATCTAGTAATTATTCATTTTATATGTTTTATACAAACCTTTTTCCAAGCAAGGGACATTGCCAAAATTGTAACTATTATTTAATGTTTATCTGCTGCCTAAAGGTGTATAATTTATATAAATACTATTTACTGAGGTGATTTATATGAAAAGGAAAATATCCATATTGTTAATTCTGACTTTTATTATATTTTCTTTATCCTCCTTTGTAGAGGCTGAGGAACAAGTGCCCTCGATACAGCAAAAAAATGCCGATGCTCTTGTTACATTAGACATACTAAAAGGATATGAAGATGGATCATTAAGACTACAAAATAAAATTAAAAGAAGCGAATTTATAACTTTAATTGTTAAGCTAATGGGATATGATGCCGATGCTGATATTAACAATATTAAAATTTCCTTTTCTGATATTGATAATAAACACTGGGCTTTTAACAATATAAAATTAGCTGTAAAATATGATCTTATTGCAGGCTACCCAGACAACACCATTGCACCTAACAATGATGTAACTTATGCGGAAGCATTGGCTGTTGTAATACGATCCCTAGGTTACGAAAGCACCCTAGTTGGTAAGTGGCCGGAAAATGTTGTTAGCAAAGCCAAGGAAATTGCCCTAACAACAGATTTGCATTTAGATCCGAATCACAAATTAACGCGGGGTGAGATGTCAGTAATAGTATACAACGCACTTACCGTTAACTTTAATCAATAGTAGATAGGAGTTTATTGATGTCACTTGAAAGCATGCTAATTTTTATAGTAGTATTTTTACCTTTATTAATTATTGCTTCTAACGATACCTTGTTTTTTTTGGTTTTAGGACTTGTTATATCTTTTTCTGCACTGCGCTCAATTCAAAATGCTTTTGCAAAGGCTGAGCCTAAAGATGTGGATACAAATCAGGACGATATAGAAGATGTAGAAGATTTCCTAAACTTTGACTTAAATAAGTTCAAAATACTGTATCAAATCTCAAAATCCATTCTTCTTATCGCATTCTTTGTCTACTGTGCATTCTACCTCAATCATCCATATCTTAAAATGTTAAATGTTATTGTTATTTTTTACTGGATAGCTGTCACCAGATATCATATTGTAAACAAGGAAAACAAGGAATATAAAAACCTAATTTCCCAGCTATTATTTTTTTTCGTCAACATATCTAGCCTGATTCTTATTTCCTTTAGTGTATATTTTAAATTTTTTGCACCGGTAGTAGTCAAATAGTAGTCAAACTAACAAATTGGAAGTAATAAGCCACCTTCAAGAAATCCTTGAAAGCGGCTTATTTGGCGGAGAAGCGGGGATTCGAACCCCGGCGCCAGTTACCCGACCTAACGGTTTAGCAAACCGTCCCCTTCGACCTACTTGGGTACTTCTCCATCTTAAAATATTTAATTAGATACTGGCGGAGAGAGTGAGATTCGAACTCACGGTAGGCTCACACCTACGCCGGTTTTCAAGACCGGTGCCTTAAACCAACTCGACCATCTCTCCGTGCGTATAACAAGATATAATATAACATGTTGGATACAGATTTGTCAAGACCTTTAATATTGAATTCTATAGCTATAATATGCCAATGTAATGTAAACAGTCTACCTTCTGGATTTTTATTTGTTTTTCCAAAAACTTAGTTAGTATTTGTATTGCATGCAATAATGTATTGTATTATAATGGAGGGTGGAAATCCCTGTTACTTGCAGAGCTTGGTGTTACATTATAGTAAGTCCACATTGGTTTTTGTGTGGTATGGGTTCTATGATCCCATAAAATCTAGCAGTGGGAAAGCAATTGATATAAAATAAAAGTAAAAGGAGAAAACATTAAAATGCGAAATTTAAAAACAAGATTTATAAGCGTTGGTTTACTGGCAATAGTTGAAGCAATCATTGTAACGGGATGTTACATGCCCTTTTTGTCCCTGGAGTACGACAAATATGAAATCCTAGATAGTCCGCCAACCATTGAGGAAGGATTTGCAGATGGGTTATTACAGGATTTCTACACAAACATTGGCAAAAATCCGGATCTAATTGAAGCTTGGGGAAAATCCCGTTCGACTTCTTATATTTTATCAGCGTTTATGGGTGAGGATCAGAAACTTGAAAGGGTTGATTTAAGCAGCCAGGAAAGAAAGGATATTGAGGACAGTGCAAATATTGTTAAATTATTATCTGAATATTCGTATTTAGACAAGGGTAAACAAGAATGGGTACTAAAGATGGTTCCCCAATTCTTTACAGTGTCACAAGAAGGAAATACCGAGTCATCCGATGCCAATGATATTTTTGGCGCTGATATGATGGCCGAAATTTTTTCTGAAGGATTCAGAAGCATATTTGAGCAATCATACGAAATACTTGAAGCTGCGAAATTTGAAAATGAGTTTTCATACATATTCGATTTCGACAATGTCTATACCCTAGAAATCGATGGGGATACTGTAGAATCAGGGTTATCAGAATTGGGATTATTGGATGATGATCTATTTGGGGATGAATTACTACCCCAACTTATAGATTATAATCATTTCCTTGTTCCATACAAAGCATTTATGTATATAAAAAATGCGCAGCAAATTGATGACTGGGATATTTTAATTGATCAAGATACCGATGAAGTTGATATGGATAACGATCTTTTTGGGGAAATTCCTAGTACTGATATAGAAGAACTCGTAGAGGATATGAAAGAAGCAATAGATTTTTATGTTGACAATGTAGGGAAATACATTCTTATGGACTCAAAACTTTTAGTTATTTCTATTCCTAAATCTCCAGAGGATGTTGCAAAGGACGAACTTAGCTTATTGCGTGAAAGTGATATCTTTTCTATGCTTGATGTGACGGGAGCTATTTGGAGATACAAGGAAATGCTCGAGGCCCTAGAAGATGAAGATAACGGAGAAAAAGCTGAGGTAGTATTTAAGAAGGATCCACCAAGTGCCTGGGCCCTTTCCGAGGTAATCACAGCCGCACAAAATGAGCTTACATTTGATGAAATATTAGAAGACTTCACAAAGGATATAACAAGAGAAGAGTTCTGCATGTTGGTTGTAAATTCGTTTGAAAACATAGTTGGCTCAAAAGTGGCCGTACCATCGGAAAACGTTTTCACCGATACAGATAATCAGCATATTTTAAAGGGCTACGATTTAGGTATAGTAAAGGGTGTAAGTGAAGACAAATTCCTCCCCCATGCCACCATAACAAGAGAAGAAATGGCGGTTATGCTCTACAATATGCTACTTATTTTTGATCCATCATTAGGTGATAGTAAATATGATCTTACCTTCGATGACAGTGATACGATATCGTCTTGGGCACACAATGCAGTAGCGTTTTGCACCTACCATGATATTATAAAAGGTATGGGCAATAATACCTTTGCTCCTAAGGATAATGGTACTAGGGAACAGGGAATAATATTAGTTTCAAAGCTCACCACAGCCATGAAATAAGTGTTATTTAAAAAAACCTTTGATACTTTATAAATTTTATCTTTATAGCAGGCAGGAAAAAATAACAGGGAAAAGAAAAACCGCCACCGGCGGTTTTTCTTTTCTAGTTTTATGCTTTTATAAATCGCTTATTCTATCATCCTTTTCTACTTTATCAAATCTATGTTATTCATGTATTTTTTTAAAACTTCTGGTATATCAACTGCGCCATCTGCTCTTTGATAATTCTCCAATATGCACGCAGTGGCTCTTCCTAGAGCAACACCCGAGCCGTTTAATGTATGCACAAATTCTGGTTTTTCTTTGGGTCCTCTTCTGAATTTAATTCCGATCCTTCTTGCCTGAAATGCCTCAAAGTTGCTGCAGGAAGAAATCTCAACATACCTGTTATAGCTTGGCATCCACACTTCTAGATCGTATTTCATTGCGGCGGTAAAGCCCAGATCTCCTATACATATCTTTACCACCCTGTATGGTATTCCTAAAAGTCTGAGTACTGACTCTGCATCCCTTGTGAGTCCCTCTAATTCATCGTACGATGTCTCCGGCGTTGTAAACTTAACAAGTTCAACCTTGTTAAACTGGTGCTGCCTTATAAGACCCCTGGTATCCCTACCTGCTGCTCCCGCCTCCGATCGGAAACAAGCGGAATATGCCACACGCCTAATGGGCAGGCATTTGATATCCAGTATCCGTCCTTTATACATGTTTGTTACCGGAACCTCTGCTGTCGGGATCAAAAAATAATCCGTATCACAAACTTTAAATGCATCCTCCTCAAATTTCGGTAATTGACCCGTACCTACCATACTGTCCCTGTTTACCATAAAGGGGGGAAAGACCTCCTTATAATTATGCACGTCCACATGTAAATCCAGCATAAAGTTTAGTAAAGCCCTCTCTAGTCTTGCTCCTAGTCCTTTATAAAATGAGAATCTCGATCCAGTAACTTTTGCAGCAGTCGTAAAATCAAGTATATCGAGACTTTCCCCTATTTCCCAGTGGGGTTTTGGCAAAAAATCGGG
>JAAZML010000145.1 GCA_012798835.1 Clostridium sp. | reverse complement strand
ATGCTGGTTGCCGGGCTTCATAGGGCCAGTCCCTCCGCCACTCTTTATAAGAGTTAATATTAAATTTTAAAGAGTTTTTATAATATACCATATAATTTATCACTCAAAATTGTTATTGTCAATAGGGAGACTAGGAATATTTGTATTTTATATAAAGAGGCTTATAGTGCTAACATTTTGTATATATATAATGAATTGGTGAGAAAATAATAAGGATAAAAACAATATATCAAAAAGTATTTGTGGGGAGTACAAAAATGAAAAAGTTTGCTATAATATAATATATGGGAATAGAAAATAGTTCCATTATTAAAGCGAAATTAGATAATTTAATCCAGCATAGCAGAACTTTAAAGTTAGGGTAGGATATTAATTGTTATAAGGAGGCGTAAATTTTGAAAAAAATTTTGGTAACAGGAGCATTAGGACAAATTGGTACAGAGCTAGTAAGATATATGAGAGGAATTTATGGAGCTGATAATGTAATAGCCAGTAACAGAAGAAAGAGGGAAAACCCTATTGTTGAGGAAGGGCCATTTGAAATAATAGATGTAACCAATCCCCAAGGAATAGTTGATGCGGTAAAAAAACACAAGGTTGACACCATTATTAACTTGGCGGCCATATTATCAGCAGTTGGTGAAAAAGAGCCGGCAGCAGCATGGAATATCAATATGAATGGTCTTTATAATGTCTTGGAAGTTGCCAGGGAATTTGGATGTGCTGTATGCACTCCCAGTTCGATTGCGGCATTTGGCCCCTCATCTCCAAAGGATGATACACCCCAAGACACCATAATGCGGCCAAGCACTATGTACGGGGTAACCAAGGTCGCCGGGGAACTCCTATGTGATTACTATTTCCAAAAGTTTAATCTTGATACTAGGGGAATGCGATTTCCTGGTTTAATTTCCAATGTTGCCTTGCCTGGCGGGGGAACAACTGACTATGCTGTTCATATCTATTACGAGGCGATTAAGCACAAGAAATACACATGTTTTTTGGAAAAGGGAACATACATGGATATGATGTATATGCCTGATGCATTAGATGCAATTGTGGACCTAATGGAGGCAGATCCATCAAAATTAAGACATCGGAATGCCTTTAATGTGACGGCTATGAGTTTTGATCCTGAGGGAATAGCCGCGGCAATTAAAAAGTACATACCAGAATTTGAAATAGCTTATGATGTAAATCCAGACATACAAAAAATAGCAGATTCCTGGCCCAACTCATTAGATGATAGGGAGGCAAGGGAACAATGGGGCTGGGATCCAAAGTATGATTTAGATGCTATGACAAAAGATATGCTTGAAAAGTTATCCAAGAAATTAAAAATCTAGTATAATTTGCTATCACAAATAATATTATAACCGTAGAGCACAGGAAATATCTGTGTTTTACGGTTTTTTGCATATGTTTATTTTAAATTCTGTTTTGATTTTTCTTAACTTAAATTGTTTAACTTGATTTTTTTTGGATAAATAAAAAATATACTTTTAATCACTAACAAAGTCGTATATAATAGATTGTATACAGAATACATGCTAATGCATGGTATATATTTTTATTAAATTGTATTACTTTTTAATTAATATAAAAAGGAGGCTATCAAATGGCTAGAGAGATGAAAACAATGGATGGGAATGCTGCTGCGTCCCATATTGCTTATGCTTTTACTGATATAGCAGCTATTTATCCCATTACACCTTCTTCTGACATGGCAGAAAATGTTGACGAATGGAGTGCTAACGGTTTAAAAAACATCTTTGGTCAAACTGTAAGGGTGGCGGAATTACAATCAGAGGCCGGAGCGGCTGGGGCAGTTCATGGCTCCTTAGCGGCTGGGGCTTTAACAACGACTTTTACAGCTTCGCAAGGTTTACTTTTAATGATACCCAATATGTATAAAATTGCTGGGGAACTATTGCCCGGGGTATTCCATGTAACCGCCAGAGCGGTGGCAGGGCATGCACTTTCTATTTTTGGTGATCATTCAGATGTTATGGCAGCAAGACAAACAGGCTGTGCTATGCTGGCTTCTGGCGGGGTTCAAGAGGTTATGGATCTGGCAGGAGTGGCACACTTAGCAGCTATCAAAGGTAGGGTACCCTTTATACATTTCTTTGACGGTTTCAGAACATCTCATGAAATGCAAAAAATTGAAGTTATTCAATTTGACGAACTTGCCAAGCTGGTAGATTGGGATTCAATTAAAGCCTTCAGGGACCGTGCCCTAAATCCAGAACATCCTGTACTAAGGGGAACAGCACAGAACCCTGATATATTCTTCCAGGCAAAGGAAGCGGCTAACAACTACTATGCTGCAATACCCGATATTGTAGCCGATTATATGAAAGAAATTTCTAAAATTACCGGAAGAGATTACAAGCCTTTTAATTATTATGGTGCGGAAGATGCAGAAAATATTATTGTTGCTATGGGTTCAGTAACCGAAACAATAGAAGAAACAATTGATTATTTATTAGCAAAAGGGGAAAAGGTTGGTTTAATCAAGGTTCATTTATATAGACCTTTTTCTGAAAAATATTTCTTTGATGTTTTACCTAAGACTGTAAAGAAAATCACGGTACTAGATAGAACTAAAGAGCCTGGTGCCCTTGGGGAACCATTATATCAAGATATTAGGACTATGTTCTTTAACAAGGAAAATGCACCAGTAGTTGTGGGAGGTAGGTATGGTCTTGGTTCTAAGGACACAGTGCCCGCACAAATCTTAGCAGTATTTGATAACCTAAAATCAGATAAGCCTAAAAATGGATTTACTGTGGGTATTGTTGATGATGTAACTAATACATCATTAGAAATCAAGGAAAAAGTTTCAACAGCACCTGCGGGAACAATCCGATGTAAATTCTGGGGCTTGGGTTCTGATGGAACCGTTGGTGCAAACAAGGAAGCTATCAAGATAATAGGTGATAATACAAATATGTACGCTCAGGCTTATTTCTCCTACGATTCCAAAAAATCTGGAGGGGTAACAATTTCCCACTTGCGCTTTGGTCAAAAGCCGATTAAATCAACCTATCTAATTGATGAAGCCGATTTTATTGCTTGCCACAACCAAGCTTATGTATACAAATATGACTTATTAAAAGGGCTAAAAAAAGCTGGTACCTTCCTAATGAATACCCAGTGGACCCTGGAGGAATTGGAAGAAAAACTACCGGCAAGCCTTAAGAGGTACATTGCTGAAAATGATATTAATTTCTACATCCTTAACGGAACAGAGATAGCTAGGGAAGTTGGCTTGGGCGGAAGAATTAATATGGTTATGCAATCTGCTTTCTTCAAGTTGGCACAAGTTAT
>JAAZML010000144.1 GCA_012798835.1 Clostridium sp. | reverse complement strand
AGTTGTAGGACAAAAAAGCAAAAAAATATAGAGAATATCGCTCCCTATGATATAATGTAATCGACTAAAAACACATTAAAAGGGGGACATTCTCTATGAATAACATTATACAACTAATTACACAAAACTTCAAATAAGTTGTCTTGACAAAAAATAAACAAAGAATTATACTTTAATTTGTGTTAACATATGTTTGGTGTCGTTGGTTTTACATTAGTGGGATATATCGTTTTCAATCTGTGTTATTGGCAGATTTTATATACTTAAAATAATCAATGAGGAGGGTTACCAAAATGGGCAAAGTTGTCGAGATCAGATGGCATGGCCGAGGCGGACAAGGTGCCAAAACCGCATCATTACTTTTGGCTGATGCTGCATTTAATACTGGAAAATACATTCAGGGTTTTCCTGAATATGGCCCAGAAAGGATGGGTGCACCAATTACGGCTTATAACAGGATAAGTGATGATAGACTCACAATTCATAGCAATATATATGAGCCTGATTATGTAGTTGTGGTAGATGATACCCTGATGGCATCGGTAGATGTTACGGCCGGCTTAAAAGAGGATGGAGCAATTATTATTAATACAACGAAATCTCCTGACGAGATAAAGCCGCTTTTAAGAGGATACAATGGAAAGGTATGTACGATAGATGCTAAAACAATTTCCATCGAAACTCTGGGCAGGTATTTCCCAAACACACCCATGCTTGGCGCAGTAGTTAAGGTGAGCGGGATAATGGATGAAAAGGAATTTTTGGATGATATGGTTGGTTCCTTTAAACATAAGTTTGCTAAAAAGCCTGAGGTAGTGGAAGGGAATATAAAGGCTCTTGAAAGATCACTGCAGGAGGTGAAAGGTTTATGAGCAAAAAAGAATTAAAAACTATAAAACCTGATGTCAAGTGGAATGAGATAACACCGGGCGGAGTAATAGATTCTGCCGGGAATGCGCATCTTTTTAAAACAGGTGATTGGCGCTCTATGAAACCTGTTTGGAATAGTGAAAAATGCAAGAATTGTTTGCTTTGCTATCCAGTTTGCCCTGATTCCTCAATATTAATAAAGGATGGCAAAATGGTAGGTATAGACTATGATCATTGCAAGGGATGTGGTGTTTGCGCAAAGGTTTGTCCTTTCAAAGCCATAGACTTTGTTGAAGAAGCTTAAGGGGGGAAGGTATAATGTCTATTAGAGAAAGGTTAAGTGGCAACGAGGCGACGGCAATTGCTATGAGGCAGATAAACCCCGACGTGGTTGCGGCATTTCCGATAACACCATCAACGGAGGTTCCTCAGTATTTTTCAACCTTCGTTGCAGATGGGATTGTGGATACGGAATTTGTTGCAGTGGAATCTGAACACAGTGCGATGTCGGCATGTATAGGTGCTCAAGCTGCGGGCGGAAGGGCAATGACAGCTACTTCTGCTAATGGGTTGGCACTTATGTGGGAACTTTTATATATAGCTTCAAGTTCGAGGCTGCCTATAGTAATGGCCGCTATAAATAGGGCACTTTCGGGCCCTATCAATATCCATAATGATCATAGTGATACTATGGGTGCTAGAGATTCAGGCTGGATACAGCTATATAGTGAAAATAACCAGGAAGCCTACGACAATATGCTTATGGCCCATAGGATTGCTGAGCATCCCGAGGTAATGCTTCCTGTAATGGTTTGCCAGGATGGGTTTATTACATCCCACGCAATAGAAAATATAGAGCTGTTAAAAGATGATAAGGCAAAGTCATTTGTTGGCGAATATAACCCAACGACTTATCTTCTTAATAAAGATAATCCGATTGCGGTAGGCCCCTTGGATTTGCAGGTACACTATTTTGAGCATAAAAGACAGCAGGCCGAAGCAATGAAGAATGCAAAAAAAGTTATCCTTGAGGTTTCAGAAGAATTTTACAAGCTTACGGGCAGGAAATACGGATTATTTGAGGAATACAAAACTGATGACGCAGAAGCGGTGATTGTTTTACTAAATTCGACCGCAGGCACTGCAAAATTCGTTGCTGATCAATATAGGGCGGCAGGTAAAAAGGTTGGGGTTATAAAGCCCAGAGTGTATAGGCCCTTCCCTGTAGATGAGATAGTAGATGCTATATCGAAGTGCAAAGCTGTTGCAGTTCTAGATAAGGCTGACAGCTTTAATGCGGCTGGAGGTCCCCTGTTTACAGATATAACAAGTGCCCTTTATTCAAAAGGGGTATGTGGGCCTAAGGTTATAAACTATATTTATGGTCTGGGTGGCAGGGATGTTAAATCCGATGATATAGAAACGGTATATGATAGACTATTGAAGATAGTTGACACTGGTAAGGTTGAATCAGTTTACAATTATTTAGGTGTTAGAGAATAGGAGGTGTAGTAGATGGCATATAATTTAAAAGAGGCAGTTAAAAAGCCCGAAAGATTAACTGGTGGACACAGGATGTGTGCAGGCTGTGGAGCCCCTGTTGTTGTTAGAAATGTACTCAATGCACTAAAGCCAGAGGATCATGCGGTTATAGGTAGTGCAACCGGGTGTTTGGAGGTTTCAACATTTATCTACCCCTACACGGCGTGGAAGGATTCTTTTATACACAGTGCATTTGAAAATGCAGCTGCTACGGTATCCGGAGCAGAGGCGACTTATAAGGCACTTAAAAGAAAGGGTAAGATCAGCGGAGATACCAAATTCATTGCATTTGGAGGGGATGGCGGAACATACGATATTGGACTTCAGTCATTGTCCGGTGATATGGAGAGGGGTCACGATATGGTATATGTATGCTATGATAACGGGGCATACATGAATACAGGTATCCAAAGATCTTCGGCAACCCCTAAATACGCTGATACCACAACCTCTCCAGCTGGTAAGGAGATTCCTGGAAAGATGCAGCCCAGAAAGGATCTAACAGAAATTATGGCGAACCACAATTTGCCATATGTTGCACAGACAGCTCTTATAGGGAATATGAAGGATCTTTGTGAAAAGTCAGAAAAGGCAATTTATACATCGGGTCCAGCATTCCTCAATGTGTTAGCTCCGTGCCCAAGAGGTTGGAGGTATAATACACCCGATTTAATGGAAGTTAGTAAAATGGCTGTAGAAACCTGTTTTTGGCCGCTTTATGAAGTTGTTAACGGCAAGCATGTTATAAGTTACAAGCCTAAAAACAAGCTGCCCGTTAGAGATTTTTTGAAAATGCAAGGAAGATTTAGACATCTATTTAAGGCCGGCAATGAACATATGATAGATGAAATACAACAGGAAGTTGATAAAAGATGGGAAGCAATGTTGAAATTAGCAGGCGAATCATAAAATACGAATAAAACCAATTTATTCCCCGGTTCATATAAACCTGTACAATAAATGAATCGGGGGATAACCATGGTTTAAGTGCAAAAAGCTTTTATAAATATCCTCTAAAAGGCCATACATAACAGGGATTAAGGCAGATGTTTTAACGTAGAGAATCCTATTTTTGAAGCAGAGAAAGACACCGAAAACAAAACAATATTCATGGCTTGTATATTTGTAATATCTTTTAAAAATGCAATATTTAATCCCAAAAACTTAAAAACGGCTTAAAAAAGAATAATATTGAAGAAATGTACCGTTTTACGGTCATATTTTATTATATTGCCGTAATACAGCTAAATTTTTATCTTGTATAATTGGTTACAAATTTGTAATATAGTTAATTGAGTGGATATGCACAATTTAAGTCAGTTAATTACATGGATGCATTTCATAAATATACATATATAATTTTATTACAAAGAAATAAAGGTTGAAATTTAAGCTGGCTTCATTTAAAATATGGTTTAGAGAGATTATATCCAAACAAATACGTTAAGATGTTCTATCTTTGTTTGGTGTAATGAATAAATTAAAAACTTAGAAAATAAGGGGGAACAAAAAAATGAATAGTCAGTTTTTGAAAAAGATCGCATCCTTAGCAATAAGTGGTCTTGTGGCAACTTCCTTACTAGTGGGCTGTGGCCCAGACAAACCGGGGACAGACCCAACGAGTGCTCCAGATCCAACATCTGCAGGAACGCAAACTGAAAACACAAAGAAACCTGAGGACTTTTCAGGCACAGTGACCTTCTGGCACTTTAACGATGACGAAGCATCGGTAATCAAGGAAGCATTTGAAGCTGTTTATAAGAATGTAACGGTAGATTTACAGGTAACAGCAGACACAGATGGGGCATACCAGACACTAATGACAAACACATTAAGAAGTGGAAGTGGGGTTCCCGATGTATACGCTCTTGAGGCAGCTTTTGTTAAGAGATTTGTTAACATTCCTAATGCATTGAAAGACCTTTCGGCTGCACCTTTTGACGCAGAATCATTAAAAGACAAACTTGTTTCATATACAGTCGATATCGGAAGAAGCGATGACGGTAAAATAAGAGCATTATCCCACCAGGCATGCCCAGGCGCAGTTGGATATAAAAGGGATCTTGCAAAAGAGTACTTAGGAACCGATGATCCAACAGAAATAAGTGCAATGCTCTCGACTCCTGAGAAAATGCTTGAAACAGCCAGAAAGCTTAAAACAGAGAGTGACGGAAAAGTTAAAATGTTCGCTGGTATGGCAGACGTTTTAGAAATATACCTTGGTGCACGTAGCAAAGGTTGGGTTGTTGACGGTAAGCTTGTTATAGATCCAAAGATAGAGGATTATGTTAAGATCATGAAAACAATGACGGATGAAGGCCTCCACGGTAATTTGCCAGCTTGGGAGCCACCATGGTCGGCAGCAATAGAAGATGATGAGCATTTTGCATACGCAATACCAACATGGGGTGTTCCATGGATAATCAGGGTTAACCAGGCCGATGAAAACCAAGACAAAGGTTCATGGGGTCTTGCTGAAGGACCATACGGATACACATGGGGCGGTACATGGTATGGAATGTACTCCGATACCGAAAACGAAGAACTTGCTTGGGAACTTATAAAGTTCATAACAGCTGATGATAAACATTTGGAAGCTTGGGGAAGAGATACTGGTGATATCGTAAGTAATCTAAGCGTTATAGACAAAATAGCAGCAGATAGTAGCTTCGTAGACAAAACCGTAAACCAGAACACCTACGAATTCTTTAAGCCATTACTTGCAAGCATAGACGGTTCATTAATCACCGAATATGATGACGTAATAAAGAGCGCATTCCAGGATGCTATGATGACATACCTTGCTGGAAATACAACTGAAGATCAGATGTGGGCACAGTTCAAGGATCAGGTTAGAAGCGATTTAGACGAATTGGAAGTTGAATAATCAACGTGTTTAGAATAGCGGAAAACCTAAATTTGCTTTGAATACTCTACACATTGCCCTATTACCCGTATTTTGCGGGTAATAGGGCAAAAGAATTAACACGGGGGGGTATGTCCTTGTTTAAGAGTTTAACGAAAAAAGTAACAAAGGGAGATAAATACGGTCATTTTGGTTATCTTTTTATATTACCTTTTTTTATAGTAATGGCCATATTTATTGTGTATCCCATTTTAAATACCTTTTACCTGAGTCTAACAAAGTGGGATGGAGCTACTGTGGCCCCAGAGTGGATAGGATTGCAGAATTTTAGCAGGCTCTTCAAAGATATAGCCACAGGCGGAATATTTTTAAAAAGCATCAAAAACACATGGATACTTTGGGGATGCAATGTTTTTCCCCAGTTTGTAGCTGCTTTAGCTTTGGCTATTTTACTGACAGACAAAACTAGCAAGCTAAGGGGAAAAGAATTTTTTAGGGCAATTTATTATTTACCTAACCTTGTTACAATGGCGTCAATAGGTGCATTGTTTTCTTTTCTGTTGAGTTACCCAAAAGGTGCGGTTAATGAAATTTTAGTTGCATTTAAAATACTCGACGGGCCTTTTAATTTTCTTCAAAATGTTTGGGCAACTAGGCTATCGGTATCTACGATATTGACCTGGATGTGGTTTGGATATACTATGATTATATTTATGGCGGGATTAAAGGCTATCCCGGAAGAACTTTTTGAAGCAGCCCGAGTAGATGGGGCGACCAAATGGCAGGTTTTCAAAAATATTACACTGCCGCAACTTAGACCCATTATGACTTATCAAATAGTAACCTCAATTATTGGTGGGCTTAGCATGTATGATATACCGGCTGTTTTGACAGGCGGAACTGGAGCTCCCCAAAATTCCGTAACAACGATGGTTATGCATATTTATAGACAAGGGTTCTTTAACTATAACTTAGGTTATGCCTCTGCTGTAGCCATTGGACTTTTTGTGCATATATTTATTGTTGTTGCTTTTGCTGTAAAGTTTATGAACTTGAAAGAAGCTAATTAGGGGGGATTATACGATGGGTTTTCAAAGGGTTAAAAGGGGAGGCAGAATCAGCGTAGGGACTTTAGCATTATATATCCTGCTAATTGGTTTGGCGGTTATATGCTTTCTTCCGTTTTATTTTATGATGATTAATGCAACCCATAATAACAGAGCTATTGCCCAAAGCCTGAATTTTCTTCCGGGGAAATATTCATGGGCAAACTATTTAAAGATGAGCGAAAGAGTTAATATTTGGAGAGGTTTTTTAAATAGCCTAATTGTATCCGGAGTGGGGACAGCACTGCTTGCCTATTTTGGATCGTTGGCAGCCTATGGTTTATCAAAATACAAATTTATGGGGAATAAGCTCCTTTTTTGGGTGGTACTAAGCTCCATGATGGTGCCGCCGCAGCTTAGTATGATTGGTATGTATGATGTGATTAGTAAATTTAAGCTAATAGACAACCTGTGGGCGCTTATACTGCCTATGATAGCAAGTGCGCAATTTGTCTATTTTGTAAAGCTGTATATAGACACTGCCCTACCGGATTCTATAGTCGAATCTGCAAGGATAGATGGATATTCGGAAATTAGTATCTACAACAAAATCATATTACCGATAATAAGCCCTTCCATAGCTACCATGGGTATGTTTGCATTTATTAACTCATGGAATCAGCTATTGATACCTCAGATAGTTTTGAGAAATCCAAAGGTTCATACTATACCTGTGATTGTAGCTAATGCAAAAGGTGTATACAGAACCGACTTTGCTGCAGCGTATATGGCGATAGCCCTATCGGTTGTGCCAATATTGATAGCGTTTGCTCTTTTCTCGAAACGTATAATAGGTGGTATAACGGCGGGTTCTGTTAAGGGATAGCAGAAACTTAGCACTTGTTTTTTAACAATAAAAGGAATTATGATGGGAACTATAATTTTGATACAGGATTTACACTAGGAATTTTACATGTGAGATATAAATAATCTCAAGGTTATTATGACCTTGGGATTATTTGGCATAGTAGAGGGCTTTTCGGGAAATAGTATGAAAAGTAAAGATTTCAGTGAGTGTTTTTATTGCATATTACTTAAAATATAATCCAAAACAATATGTGCGTTTTGATTTCTTAATACATCATCGGGTTTACTCATTTTAGGGAGCCGGATAGTAAAATAATAATCCTCTGGTATACCCATGTCTAAAAGCAATTTCATATCTTTTAATGGAAGGGCGTAAACGTGAAAATCTTCCGAGTCTTTAGTTTTTGTTAACAGCTCAGGGAAATCTTTAATATTGATATTGTATCTGGTAACATAATCATCAAGCGGTTCAAAAAAAGGAAAATTGATATATCTTTCAAGAGTAATTTTATCAAGAAGAATGATCTGGGAAATACCCAGCGTAAATTCCACTTCAAAATGCGAACCTGTAAGGGGTAAAAAACTTACCCGTGCATCTTTCTTGCGTGTTTTTGAAATCAAAGATTCAAATTGATTTGTCATCAGTTGTTGATTTTTTAGGATAACGTCGGACTCTTCAATAACATATCCAATTTCAAGATCTGAAACGCCATCTAAGTTAATATTCAAGCCCAAAGAGAATAGTATAATTGCAGACAGAACCACTAGTATTTTGAATTTGTGGTAATACCAAAAATTTGCGATTTTATTTTTGATCATGATATCTAACCGCACACCTTTCCTAAACTGCTTTTATTAGCCCGATATGAATGCCCTTTTATTTTTGGATTTGATGGCGGAAACAATCTCTATACCCGGCTCAAAATAAACAACAGTTTTTTTATTTTTATATTCTGTTATGAAAAAATAAGTATAATCAGAGCTTGGCAAACTGCCGGCATGAATTACAGTTGTAATGTTTGCGGCAAGTGTTTCGTATTCTTTGCCGGAAGCTTTACCAATGGCCTGGAATTGCCTGTACTGTCCAGAGAATAATAATTTTCTTTTTCTTTTCCCAACTATCATATTTATTTCCAAGTTATTACCGATAAGTGAATACTCATATTCAACATTACGGGAAGTAATAATAACGTAACCTGCGTACCCTATAACTGCAACGGAGGCAAGAGCAATAGAATAGTATACAGGACCTGTGATTAAAATAATAAAAGTAGCCAAAATAAAAGCAACTAGGATTGTGATAAAAATGATTACGGAATCCCAAATATCAAATTTTTTTCTGATAATTTTTTCAATAGATTTGTTCAAGCCAGTCACTCCACCCCTCTAAACACTTATAAGTTTATCCTAAAACAGGCTAACAATCAAGGGCTTAAATATTTCCGTCATCCCTGCCTTGAAGTAGTATCGCCAAAGCCTTATAATTTTTTTAAACCAGTTATTGACATGGTTGCGGTAATAGTATAATATTACATAAGAACAGGAAAATAGTAAGCATAAGATTTGAGAATTAAGATTTTGTATTATGAAATTTTAGAATTTTACAAATATTAAACCCGAAAGTCGAATATATATAGTTATATGGAGATATAAAGGGAATAATAGATGTAAACATAGGAATAGCTCTTGAAATTTATCGAAATTTTTTACTGGGCGTAAGTTTCAAAGGGGCAGCGGATATTAAGAGATCAATTTAATTAAAATAAATTTTTTTGGAGAGGTGATGTGGAGATGGAGTATACCAGAGAAAGACTCCTTGAAGAATCGGTACATTTTATCGATTTATGTCAATCATATTGTATGGAGGGAAAGATAGATGTCGATACCTATAACACCCTCATAGGTATAAAAATTTACTTTATAAGGGATGTCTTGAGGGATGCAAAAATTCTAACATCCCTTAGCGAAGATTTGGCTCAAAAAATCGAATCTATAAAGAAGCTTGATAAAAAGATTAATAATGCAAATAAAGCAAATACATGCCTTAGGGATTGTTGTGTTTAAATTAGGAAGAATCGGATAGAATAATTGTTGGGAGATAAAAGGATGCTAGGTCAAAGATGGTATCCTTTTTTAGAGCACAAAAACCTATAGCGATTTGCTCTAAAATGATGAGCTTGCATGGTAAAGCTATCCCCAGCTTGGAGACCGTAAGGTAAATAACTAGTATGATCTATATATTAGCATATATAGGGAGTGAGTGCAGCTGAGTAACAAAAAGAAAAGGTATTTATTGCTGGCAATATTTATTGCGGCATCCTTTATAATAAAATGCGTTTTAATTTTGAAATACAAAAACAGGCTGACTTTATCCAGCGATGATCTGAACTATATAAAAAGTGCAGTGGTGTTTATAAAAGGCGGGGGATATACCTTCCACAACTTAAACGAACCCACTGTATTTGTAACCCCGGTGTATCCATTTTTTCTTGCAATAATATTTAAACTATTTGGAAATGGCCTTCTGGGGCTACAAATGGTTAGGTTTATACAGGCCGTCATAAGCTGTATAACCATATGGCTTACTTATTTGATTGGCAAGGAGTTTTTCGATGGGAGAGTTGGTCTTTTGGCTTCATTTTTTACAGCTTTCTATGTTCCCAATATAATAACTGTTGGTTACATGCTTACCGAAACACTTTTTACGGCACTTTTGGGCACCCTGCTATACATGAGTCTGCTAGCTGTAAAAAAGCCTGGGAAAATGCGTTTTGTTTTGTTAGGTGTATTATGGGCGATCACAACATTATGCAGGCCAACCATAGCACTATATCCCATAATGCTATTTACATATCTTATTTTTAAAAAGCGTTTGAGTATATTTGAATTTTTTAAGATGGGGGGAATAATGTTTGCTGTTTTTGCTATATTAATGTCCCCATGGTGGGTAAGAAATTACTTGGAATATGATCAGTTTATACCTCTGGCCGCTTCAAGCGGAAATCCATTTCTCCAAGGTACATATATTGATTATGAACAAACACCTGAAAACATTGTCTACTATAAATTAGGGAACAATGCTTTTGAGACAAATAAGACAGAAGTAGAAGTGGCAAAAATGCGAATAAAGCAGGGATTTAGGGAGGATTTTTGGGGTTATCTAAAGTGGTATACAATAGATAAAGCATGGCTTTTATGGGGGACAGTCTTTTACTGGAAGCAGTTTTTTAGCATCACACCGGAATTTGTAATATTCAATCATTATATAATAATATACACGGGTATAGCAGGCGTTTTATTGTTGCTTTTTAGGGATTTTAGAAATAGCAGCCTTATTATCATGCTGCTACTTTATTATACTGCAACACATTGTATTTACATGGCGTTTGATAGGTATGCTTTCCCGCTGATGCCCCAGGTTATGGTGCTTTCCTCATATTTTATGATAATGGCAGCAGGTGCCGCAAGAAAAATAAGTTCTAATTTTGGCAAAAGCAAAATATGATTACTATTATATACGCTAAACAGGATATTGCGTGTATATATCAATATATTCAGAGATAAAATATTTAAATATTTTTATAAGCGGTTATTAGGTTGGATGAATGCTCCTAGGAAGCTGTCTTATCCATTTCATTCAATACAGCAAAGATAAGAGTTTGGGGGTTATAAAATGCAGGTAATGGAAAAGGAGTTAACGGGGAAATATAATTTTAGTATAGGAAAAATTCGCCCGCTAAAAAACTATTATATTATGGAGACAGATGAGGGCGACAGGGTATTAAAAAGAATGAAGTTTTCACCAAAAAGGCTAATGTTTATACATGGAGCAAAAGAACATCTACATGAAAATGGATTTGAAAATATAGACAGGTATATATGCGGCAAAGATGGATATCCGTTTGCGGTTGTAAACGGTGAAATATATACGGTAACAGAAGGGGCACGGGGCAGGGAATGCGATTTTAACAAAAGAGAAGATGTTATAAGGGCATCTAAGACTCTTGCAATGCTGCACAAGGCTTCTAAGGGCTATGAAGCACCATCAGAGAGCCTGGCAAGGGATGAACTGGGGAAAATGCCTGTATACCTTCAAAAAAGGCTTGAGGAATTAAAACGCACGAAAAAAATGGCTCAAAGGGAAAGAGGCAAATTTGATTACCAGGTACTTGAATATATCGATTACTTTTATGGGCTTGGTGAAGATGCGGTAAACAAAATATATAATTCCGAATACAGTGGGCTGGTCAAAAAAAGCAGGGGAGAAAAAAGTTTCTGCCACAATGATTATAGCCATTGCAATATTATATGCGATGAATACAAAACATCCATCATAAATTTTGATTTTTGCAGCTACGAATTAAAAATTTATGATATCACCAACCTATTAAGAAGAAAAATGAGAAAATGCAACTGGGATACCAATGAAGCAAAGGTGATAATTGAAGCATATACGTCAGTGGAGCCCATTTCTCAAGAAGAATTTTATATTATGAAAGCGATGCTTCAGTTTCCTCAAAAATTCTGGAGGGTGGTAAACAGGTATTATAATAGCAGAAGAACAAAGAGGGGAAAAAACTTTATTTTCAGATTTAACGAATCCATTGGAGAAATCATGTATTTAGAAAAATTTCTAAAAGAATTTGAGTTGTAGATTGGCTCGTAGTATTCGGGGTAATATATATTTTGCAATATCAAAAAATCATTGTAAAATGTTTGTTGCAAAAAATACATATTCCTGGGGCATTCAGGGGGCGATAATGGGTTGGTATTGTAAAGGGGCTGTTTGCAGTATTTTAGAATATGATTACTGTGTAAACAGCCCGGTAATAGCCAAAAGGATTGTAGTTTTGACGTTTTAAGGTAGCAAAAGGTATTTTAAAGAATAGACTAAAAAAGACCCGTTATATTACCTTGTTGATCTATATCCATTTTTTCTGCGGCCGGAATTCTCGGAAGCCCCGGCATGGTCATAATATTGCCGGTGGTTGCAACAATGAACCCGGCACCAGCTGAAAGATTTACTTCCCGAACTGTAATATCAAAGCCCTCCGGTCTTCCTAAAAGACTAGGATCGTCCGAAAGGGAATACTGGGTTTTTGCCATGCATACCGGAAGCTTATCCATATCAAAAGATTCTATTCTTTGGATGGATTTTTCTGCGGAGGGCATGTAGTTTACTCCTCGGGCCCCGTATATTTTTTTAGAGATAATCTCAATCTTTTGTTTTATTGTAAGATCGGTATCATATAGGGTTTTAAAATTAGTCCTGCTCTCTTTTACAAGTTCAACTAATTTTGTGGCAAGTTCCTTACCGCCTACTCCCCCTTGGGCAAAAACGTCGGAAAAGGATACCGCAACACCCATATCCCCGCACTTATCTTTTATAAGATTTATTTCCTCAGGAGAATCGGTATAAAAATGGTTGATGGCAACGATAACGGGCACCCCAAATTTTCTGATATTTTCCACATGTTTTTCAAGATTAACAAGACCCTTACTCAAAGCCTTTGTATCAGGAAGGGTAAGAGCGTCCTTTTTTATGCCACCGTTATATTTCAAAGCCCTTATGGTGGCAACCAGAACGACGGCATCGGGATTTAGGTCTGCATACCTGCATTTGATGTTAAAGAATTTCTCAGCACCTAGATCAGCACCAAATCCCGCCTCGGTTATGCAGTAATCTGCAAGCTTTAACCCTAACCTTGTGGCAAATACACTGTTACAGCCATGTGCTATATTGGCAAAGGGGCCGCCATGTACTAAAGCAGGAGTGTTTTCGAGGGTTTGCACCAAATTCGGTTTTAGAGCATCTTTTAATAGCAGCGCCATTGCACCATTGATGTTAAGATCCTTAGCAAATACGGGTTTACCGCCAAAGGTATAGCCGGCAATAATACGGCCTAAACGATCCTTTAAATCGGTAAGTCCCGTAGCCAGACACAAAATAGCCATAATTTCCGATGCTACAGTTATTAAAAAACCATCCTCTCTGGGCACACCGTTGGGCTTGCCACCCAGACCCACAACGACATTTCTCAAATTGCGATCATTCATGTCCATTGCCCTTTTCCATGCAATCTGCCTAGGATCAATACTGAGGGCATTGCCTTGGTGTATATGGTTATCAATTGCGGCAGACAGAAGATTATTGGCAGCGGTTATAGCATGCATATCCCCCGTAAAATGTAGATTTATGTCTTCCATTGGTACGACCTGAGAGTAGCCACCCCCCGCAGCACCTCCCTTTATCCCCATGACCGGACCTAGTGAAGGTTCCCTTAGCGCAATTATTGCCTTTTCCCCTATTTGAGCCATGGCTTGTCCCAAGCCCACTGTGGTGGTCGTTTTTCCCTCGCCTGCTGGGGTGGGATTTATTGCGGTAACTAGGACTAGTTTACCATTGGGTTTGTTTTTCACTCTTTCCCATAAATCATTATTTAATTTAGCTTTATATTTCCCATAAAGCTCAAGTTCATCGTTTTCTATGCCAAGATCTTCGCCGATTTGGTTTATTGGTTTCAACTTGCATGATTGGGCAATTTGAATATCTGTTAACATATTTTTTTACCTCCAATATAAAAGATTAGGCAGTGACTAGCACCCCTTTTATTTCAAATTTAATTATAACGTTAATTGATGCAATATTTCAACATTTTCACATGAAGACCTGCTGTGGCATATTATGTATAAGGAGAAGAATGTAAGTAAGGATGATATATATGGGCTTAAAAATCGGTGATATAGTCGCAAGAATATCCTATGGTTCTGATATATTATTCAAGGTTTCCGGGATAAGAAACGAGGGAGGAAAAAGGATAGTAACCCTAAAGGGGATATGTTATAGGCTAGAGGCCGATGCACCCGAGACGGATCTTACAAAACAGTCGGATAATTATATTAGAGAATATAATGCAAGGGTCGGCAATATGGTAAGGAAAAAGGTTAATTACCCTAATAGGGCGCCTTCTAGATCGAGGCAAAAAAAAAATCCCTCGTATAGCACTTGAGCGGCAGGAGACTGGATTTAAAAAGCCGGGAAATGTGCTCCATATTGATGGGGATAAAGATTACCTTGATACCTGTTTAAAGCAATACGAAAAGTATGGCATAAATGCAGCCGGGGTATACATCAAGGAAAGGAATCAGTCGGCAAAAGTATATGGTTTATTATCTGAATACAGGCCGGATATTCTTGTACTAACGGGACATGATGGCGTAATTAAAAATGAAAAAGGATATTTGGATGCGGAAAACTATAGGAATTCAAAATATTTTGTGGAGTCGGTAAAAGAAGCACGCCGATATAATAACGATAGGGATGCTTTAGTTATTTTTGCCGGAGCATGCCAGTCATTGTATAAAGAAATAATAGAAGCGGGTGCGAACTTTGCAAGTTCACCGTATAGGGTACTTATTCACGCCTTAGATCCTGTTATGGTTTGTGAAAAAATTGCTTTTACCAGTGTGAGCCAGGTACTTAAACCAAGGGAAGTTGTGGAAAACACCATCACAGGATTAAGGGGGATTGGGGGGATAGAGACAAGGGGAAAATATAGGGTTGGATTTCCACGACAGCCTATAGAATCCGAGTTTGGGCAATAAAGGATCTGGGATTAATAAACTGGGGCAAGGCTTCTAGTATACTAAATGTTGTTCAATCTATAATCAATACAACAATATTTAGTGGTATGATGCCTTGTAGGAATAAGATGTAACAAAAATGCTACAAAAATAGTCTTGACATAAACGAATTATCCCTGTTATAATATATATTTTTTTGACAAGACAGGGATGTTGTGATATAATGACTCTAAACAGAAGATGAGGTGATTCAATGATAGAAAAGAGTAACCTGTTCCAGATAAAAAAAGATATCGAAACCTATATTGGTGAAAAGATACAGCTTAAAGCCAACAAGGGAAGAAAAAAAGCATTTATAAAAGAGGGAATACTCGAAAACACCTACCCTAGCATCTTCGTAGTAAAATTTGAAAATGATTATGAAGCAACAAGAAGAGTATCTTACAGTTACACAGACATACTTACAAAGGCCGTGGAAATAGTGGTCTGCAAGGATAACAGAAAGATACAAGTTAGTTAAGGTGTTTGAATGTATAGAGAAAAAATAGCAGGGCTTTCTGCAATGAAGGAACCGGATCTTTAGATTTGGTTCCTTTAATTATTTGGCGATATTATCAAAAACCATCCGATAAAAGGTCATAGCCATTATGTATATTTTCCTCCAAAATATAAAGCATGTTTAGAATTAAAACATTTGCTACCAAAAGAATATTTTATAGAACCTGTCAATATATATTAGTATTCGGGTACGTATTTTCAGCAATCTCAAATTAATTTATGGGTTCGTAAAATAAGGCTCTGCGTTTAACAATATGTGGGAGGGTGATAGGAAATGTCAATGGAGATTATTAGGGAAACCGCAAAAATCAGTTATGTTGTTGGCGGGGATTCGATACAGACAATTGTTGAGCATGATATAATTGTACCAGATATCAATCCGGATGTGGCAAGGGTTCTTCTTTTAGATGGTGAGGTTTTGCCGGGCAGTTCAGATGTTTCAAAGGATAGGGTAAATGTGGATGCTGCTATAAGATACAAAATATTGTATGTCTCGGATGAGGAAACGCAGAGTGTAAAAAGCATAAACACCACAGGTAATTTTTCCTTTAACACTGATATTCCGGGTAGCGGGAGTGGGATGAGGGCAAAAACAAGATACGAGATAGAGCATATGGATTACAATATACTAAACGGCAGGAAAATTGGTATAAAGACTATTTTAAAAGCCTCAGTCCAAGTTTTAGATCAGACAGAACAGGATTTTATAATTGATTTTAGGGATGAGGAAGGCATACAGGTCTTAAAGGACAACATGGGTATACATTGCTATCTTGGGGAGGATAAAGTCCATTATACGGCGGAGGAGGAGTTAGAGATCCCTGCGGGTAAACCATCTATCAAAGAGATTTTAAGAACGGATGTAAAGATAATGGGAAAGGATTATAGAACAGATGATAATAAAATTATTGCGAAGGGGGATATAAATATATTAACCCTCTACACAGGAGACAACGAAGAGGGTAGTATCCAATTCATGGAGCACGAGATTCCTTTCACTCAGTTTATTGATCTTCCTGGGGTGGGTAGCAGATCCGAATGCGATGTTGAGTATAAAATTAAAGATTATAGTTTTAATCCCCAAGAGGATAGCGATGGGGAATTAAGGCTATTGAGGGGAGAAATAACGGTAGAGCTTGATGTCTGGGGTACGGACAGGAAGGATATTGAGATCATAACCGATGCATATGCATTAAAGAGCAACATTGATTATGACAGGCATTTACTCAAAACTGATAGGGTGTCGGGCAGGGAGCACGCTCAAATATCACTGAAGGAAATAGTAGATTTAGAAGGGAAAAACCCAGCTATATCCGAGGTGTTCAACGTACTATACAAACCAAATTTGTTTGAATATACTTGCAGAGATGGTTATATTGAAATTCAAGGTGCTGTTGAGTGTAATATATTGTATTTAGCAAACAACTCTGAACAACCCGTATTTTCCTATGGCAGGGAACTGCCTTTTGCCCAGAAAATTGAGCTGGAAGGTATAACGTCTGATAGAAAATGTGAAATAGACATGGAAATAGAACATAGCAACTACAGTATGCTTTCCGAAAGTGAAGTGGAAGTAAGGGTCATTGTGGCGATGCATATTAAGGCCATAGATCAAGTAAACGTTTCCTACATAGCAAATGTTAGAAAGACACCTCTTGAAGACGAGGATATGGGGAAATACCCTAGCATAACCATCTATTTCACACAGCCCGATGATAGCCTTTGGAATATAGCAAAAAAATATCGCACCACTGTTGAGGATTTATGCAATATCAATGAGCTTAGCCCATGGGATTCTATTTCTGTGGGACGGCAGATAATTATTCCCAAAAAGACGGGCTAGGAAACGGATTTCACAAAGGATCTGGAATTAAAATTCTGGATCCTTTTTCCCCTATGGAACGAATTTTATTGAAAAAGCCAGATACATCATATATAATTAAAAAAAAACCTTTTGAGGATGTGAAAATGGGACAAATCAGTTTAAATGCATATGCAAAGATAAATTTATCTATTGATATCGTAAGAAAAAGGGAAGATGGGTATCATGATGTAAAGATGATCATGCAAACGGTGGATCTTTGTGACAAGATCACCCTTACTGATAAGGATGATGGGGGTGTTAAGATCATCTGCGATAAGCCCTATATACCCACTGGAAGTACTAATACTGCATACAAGGCAGCAGATCTCTTTTTAAAGGAGTATGGTGTCAAAAAAGGTGTATGCATCAAAATTGAAAAGAACATACCTACAGCTTCGGGGCTTGCGGGGGGGAGCGCCGATGCCGCAGCTGTTCTTAGGGGAATGGGTGAGCTGTTTTCTGTGGATACCGACGAAGGTGAACTTATGGAAATTGGCAAAAAAATTGGTGCCGACGTACCCTTTTGTATAAAAGGGGGTACCATGCTTGCAGAGGGTATAGGGGATCTGCTCACAAAAATCAACCCTTTTTCGGGAGTAGATATTGTATTGGTAAAACCAAGAATAAGTGTATCCACCGCATGGGTATACCAAAATCTAAATCTGCATAGGGCTATTAAAAGGCCGAACACTCGACTTTTAGTTGAGGCTATTTCAAATGGGGACAGGGTATGTGTAGCGCAAAACATGAAAAATGTATTGGAATCTGTTACAATAGGGAAATATAGAGTGATAAACGAAATCAAATCTACGCTGATGGAGTTTGGGGCACAAGGAAGCATGATGAGCGGAAGCGGACCTTGTGTATTTGGCATATTTGAAGATAGGCAAAAGGCGGAATACGCCTTCCAAAAAATAAAGGGCGGGTACTGGGATTGTTTTTTAGCTCGCACCCTATGTTAGGAGTTGTAAGACGTTATGGCCAGTAAACTTTCAAAGGTAAATCTCAATGATTATAAGCCCCTGAGAGAAGTTATATTCAATACCTTGAGGGAGGCAATAATTTCTGGAGAATTAAAGCCGAATGAAAGGCTGATGGAGGTCAAATTGGCGGAAAAGATGGGGGTTAGCCGTACACCTGTCAGGGAGGCAATAAGAAAGCTAGAACTTGAAGGATTGGTCAAAATGATACCAAGAAAAGGTGCGCATGTCGCAGAGCTTTCGACTAAGGATATTATAGATGTGTTAGAGATCAGGGCAACTTTAGATGGCATGGCCACAGGCCTTGCGGCCGAAAGGATAACCGATGAGGAAATAAAGGGTTTAGGCAGTATCCAAATACAGTTTGAGAATTATGCAAATAAAGACAATTTACAGGGTTCTATAAAAAAGGACGTAGAATTTCATGACTTGATATATAAAGCCTCAAGGAATAAAAGGCTTGTTCAAATTTCCAGCAACCTAAGGGAACAGGTACAAAGATTTAGGGTTATATATATTAAAGATTATAGTGACCCCAGGGAGCTTATAAAAGAGCATCGATGCATTCTTGAGGCCGTATCGAATCATGATAAGGAAAAGGCTGTAGAGTGTGCGCAAAGGCATATAAAAAACCAAGAAAGATCGATTATGAAGGCAGTAGAGAATATGGAGTATTGATGTTGCCTGCGTGCTGGAAAATAAATGTATGTTTGCGAGCTGGTATATAGGCAAGATCCGCACTGCTAAAATATTTGAATGCTGATGGAGGCAGAGAGATACAAATGTGGTATGATAACTTTTTGAGCATATACAGAGCGGGAATCTCCCACGAATTTGTATTGTATTTCAATATTCGGGATGTTGTGGACAACCATAGAAATATTGATAGATACCTTTACGAAGAATTTATAAAACAAAGGAATTTTTCCATTGTGGCATTTTATGATATTTCTAGGGGACTGACATTTTTGGATGCTGGAATGGAAAGGGAATTCAACAAAATAACATCAAATGGGGCGGCAGATCTAAAATATGCACTTCCATCAAAATTATTTTCATATATAGACAGGGCTCTTCAAAACACAAAGATGATGCTTTTTATCGATCATATAGAAAAAATAATCCCCGCAGGGGACATATCTTCCATGTCCCTTGAGGAAAGAATGGCTCTTATATGGCTGTGTGAATGGTCAAATAATGCTAGGATTTCCACAGTGGGAAGCACAATAATTATGATGGCCGACAATATTGCTGAAATGAATTCGGAAATATTGAAATCTTCCTACAGGGTAGAACCGCTTTTGGTGGAGTTGCCCAATGAAAATAAAAGGTTAGAATATATAAATTATCTGACAAAGGATAATAATATAAAGATGGATATAAGCGTAGCCGAATTTGTAAAGCTTTCTTCCGGCCTTAGCAAGAAAGCGATCAAGGATATAAAGCTAAAGGCAGAGGCTGAAAATGTAGCCGTAAGCTTTGATTTTATAAAGGAAAAGAAACACTCTGTATTGCAGAAGGAATATGGAGATGTTTTGGAATTTATATACCCCGAAATAGGTTTTGAGGATATTGGGGGCATGGAAAAGGCTAAAAACTATCTTCTAAAAAACATCGTTGAGCCGATAAAAAAAGGTGACCTAAGAAGGGTACCGATGGGGATATTACTATGCGGACCTTCGGGTACGGGCAAAACCCTCCTTGTCAATGCACTTGCTAAATCTAGTGGATTTAACTGTGTAAAAATAGATATGGCACGTATATTAGGCCAGTATGTAGGGGAAAGCGAAAAGAATTTTAAAAAATGTCTTTTAGGTGCCCAGTCCCAGCAGCCCGTAATAGTATTCGTTGACGAAATAGATACGGCCTTTAGAAGAGGCGACAGCGGTGATAGCGGAGTTAGCAGGAATATTTTCAGTGAATTTCTACAGTTTACTGGGAATACAAATAATAGGGGGAAGGTAGTTTTCATTGCCGCTACCAATAGGCCTGATCTTTTGGATGCAGCCCTAAAAAGAGCAGGACGGTTCGATAAAAAGATACCCATACTGCTTCCAGAGGAAGACGAACGGGCACAAATTTTTAAAATAATAATTGATAAATATGGTTTCGAGACCGATATTCAAAATTTTACTCCTTTTGCTTCCGAGACCACCAATTATACTGGTGCAGAAATAGAAACGGTTGTAAGAAAGGCCTACGAGATTGCAAATGAGGATGATATAAAGGGGTGTGTACTTACAGCCGATATCCTAAGGGAGGCAATATCTAAATGTAAGCCCAGCACCCAGCAAGTAGAATTTATGACCAAATTGGCAATTAAGGAATGTGATGACAAAGATTTGCTGCCCCAAAAATATCGGACACTTTTGGACGACAGAACCCAGTTGGATATGGAGTTATAAAACATTCCGGTCGTAGCTTTGAAATTATTACAGTTGGTTGATTTATATTTTATGGTTTACATTAAGGCGTATTTAGTATAAATTAAAGATAACTAATTTTGATTATAGGGAGGGCTTGACATGGGTTTTTTTAGCAGAATCGGAAGCTTAATACGTGGATTTTTTGGTTCATTTGTCGGTGGTTTGGAGGAAAGGAATCCCAATCTTTTGTTTGAGGATATCAAAAACCAGATAAGCAAGGCGCGCAAAGAAGCAGAACAGCAGATAATTGAGATCCAAACGAATGCAGAGCTGATAAAAATGGAAATGAAAAATGCAGAAAAAAATCTTTCGCTGGTAAGGGCAAGGATAGAAACTGCGCAAAAACAGGGGGATAAGGAACTGCTTATAGAGCTTCTTATGCAAGAAGAAGAATATCAGGCGGTTTATGAGACCCACAAGGCTACACATGATAACGCAATTGAAGAGGTAAAAAATATCAGGGAAAACTATAGGATATTTGAGTCGGAGATGAACACTAGGTTAGGGGAATTAAAGACCCTTAAAACTCAGGAAAAAATGGCGAAGCTTAAGGAGAGCATAAATTCTGTAAATGCAAGGTATACCTCCAAAAACAATAAAGTTGGAGGCATAAACCAAGATATGGAGCGGGCAAGAGAAATTGTGAACAAAAAAATGGCAAGAGCCAATGCTGTAGAAAGCCTAGGTGGCGATAATACCGAGCTTAAGATCAAGAAACTGGATTTAAATTCGTCAAGGGATAGGGCGCGTGCCAGAGCAGAGGCTTTGCTTGGTGGGGAACAGGGTTTTGAAGTCAAGGAAAAGACGGAAAACAAGATAAATTCATAAGGTAAGCAAATCTTTTTAGGTGATTTAGGTTGTTTATATATCCTGCCACCGTAATATGTGGGTAGATTTTGTTTTTAATCACATGAGCCTAAAGAAAACTTTGCTAAAGGTGAAGTATGAAGAAAAATATAAAAGTTAAGCTTTTAATAAACTCAATATTTTACAAAAGAAACATAGTATTATCAATGGCATTTTTGCTAATCGCATATTTGTTTGCAGGGAAATTAAACATTCCTGCTTCATATATACCTTGGATCGGTATGATTTTCTACATCGCTCTTGTGATGCAAAGCTTTACAAGCGAGAAATTTCAAGACCGTTTTCTGCAGAAAAACAAGTGGAAGAAAATTAGGGAATTAAATAGAAAATGTGTAAAAGCAGCCCATGAAACGGTTGGATACGCCAATGCTGTGTATTATAGGAAACTCACATCTGTAATGGCTGACAGGGCTGAAATAGTCAGAATCTACAATAAAGATAAATATAATCATCTGAAGGGAAGAGTCACCGAGCAGGCCCTAAGGTTAATTATTTCGTACATGAGTCTGCTTCGAGACCTTTGCATACGAATTCGTCAGATGAACCGAAACGATATAAACCCTGTTATGGAAAGAATAGCACAAAATAATCGCAAGATTAATTTTGTTAACGATCCCAAGGTGCGAGAGGATATAAAAAGAATTATTGAAATGGATGAAAGGTTGGTCAATAGGCATAAGGAAGAAAAAAGTGAGCTTATGCGCCTTGACGCAAGGCTGGACTGTATAAAAAGCACAGTAGGTATGTTTAGGCATCAAATAGGTGCAGAGCTTGATTCGGACGAGGTCCTAGAGGATATTGAGAATGTCTTAAATGAGGCGATGGCTTTGGACAGTGTCTTAAATGAGAGAAGAAATGAAAGAAGGCTTAGAAATTAATAAATCTGGAGGATCAGAAATATGAAATCCTTAAAGTTTTTGCACTTTTCAGACCTGCATCTTGATTCCCCTTTCACTTCGCTAGGAAATAACCCAAAGGTCAGGGGACAAAGGAGACAGGATCTTCTTGATACCTTTGATAGGATAATAAATCTTGCTCAAAGGGAAGCTGTAGACGTGATTTTAATAAGCGGCGATCTATATGAGCATAATCACGTAAGAGAATCTACCATTCATTATATAAATAATAGATTTAGGGAACTGAGGGATATAGAAATTTTTATTGTTCCGGGGAACCACGATCCTGCTATAAATAATTCCTATTATAAAAGTTTTAAGTGGAGTAAAAACACTCATATACTTTGCGAGGACAAGCCACAGGTTTATTTAAGGGAGCTAGATACGGTTTTTTTCGGTGCAGGCTTTAGCGGCTTTTACGAAAAAGAATTTGCTTTTAAAGTAGACGAGCCCCTTAATGAAAAAAAATTTAATATAATGTTGGTTCATGCCACAGTTGATATGGATTTTGGAGGGGAAAGCTACAATCCTGTAACCGGCAAACAGCTTGCATCTTATGGCATGGATTACATAGCTTTAGGGCATTTTCACAACCCTTCCACAAAGATTGGAGGGTATGATTTTATTTATAACCCCGGGAGTCCAGAACCCTTGGGTTTTGACGAAAGGGGCAAACATGGGGTTTTTGTAGGGACTATAAGCATTACCCCGGAGGGTAAGAGAGAGCGGGATATAAAGTTTGTAGATATTTCAAAAAGACAATATGATATATTGGAAATTAGTTCAGATTATTTTTCATCCGATACGCAGATTAGAAAAATGATAGACTCACAATCTACATGGGAAAACCCGGGGGATATCCTTTTAAATGTGGTTTTAAGGGGCTATACCAAGAGGGGTTATTTCATAAAAATCGGGGAAATAGAGCAAATGCTGCGGGATAAGTTTTTCTATGTAAGTATAACTAATGAAACCGTTCCGGCATACGATTATATGAAGCTGTCCGAGGACCCCGGGCTTGTTGGTTTGTTTGTTAGGAAGATGCTCGAAAGGATTAACCATTCTCCCAACCAAAGGGAAAAGCATCTTCTTGAAAAAGCCATGCAATATGGGGTAGAAGCTTTGCAACAAGGAAAGATAGATTTACTTTAAGTTGACTGTAGGGTGAGGGGGATATATGTGGATTCAAAAGCTTAATATAGCATCCTTTGGCAAATTTCACAACCTTGTACTTAGGCTATCAAAGGGTCCTAATGTTATATTTGGGGAAAATGAAGCGGGAAAATCAACGGTGCAGTGGTTTATAAAAGGAATGCTTTATTCGCTTAAGGGGGGGAGGAAGGACAAAGATGGCAACAAACCCCCGCTTGTTAGGTTTAAACCGTGGGAAAATGAATATTATAGGGGCAGTATTACTTACAGCCTTGATAATGGTTCAAGTTTTACAGTTGAAAGGGATTTTAATGCAAATATTACAAAAGTATACGATTCCTTTTATAATGAAATTGGTGCCACCTTTGATCAGGACAAAGGGAAGGGGCCTTTGTTTGCATTAAAGCATATGGGGGTAAACGAGAGCTGTTTTGAAAGGACGGCCTTGATTGGGCAAATGAATGTAAGATTGGATGCCGAGGGAAGAAAAGAACTTGCAGGAAGGCTTTCTAATATATGCGAAAGTGGTTTTGAGGATATATCGTATAAAAAAGCTAAAGAGGTCCTAAAGGAAGCATTGATAAGCTATGTGGGTACCGACAGGACAACAATGCGCCCTATTAATATTGTAAACAAGAAACTAGAAGAGCTTATGACACTAAAAGGGGATATTGCCCGAAAGAGGCAGGAAATGTTTGAATCTTTAAGGCAAATAGATAAATTCCGTTCCTTAAGAGAGGTTTTAGTGCAAAAGAAAAAGGTTTTAGAGCATGCGGAACAGATTCTTTCACTGCGCAAAGATATCGGGATACTGAAAAAACAAAGAAGGGGACTTTTCTTAGTTTTGCAAGATTTAAATGATTGTGAGAAGGAAAGAGTCCTCATTTTAGAGCGAATTGAAAAGTATAAGACCTATCTTAAAAGGCATGAGGGTTATTTAAAATACCAAGACGATGGTGCTGGCCTAATTGAGGTTTTATATGAAAGGTTGGGGGAAACCCAAAAAGAGAAGTCTAGGCTCTATACAAACCTCGAAGAAATAAAAAAGAAAATTGTGGATCTAGAAAACATATTGGGAAATAGAAAAGAAACCCCACACTTTGATAAAAATATTTTTTTCTCTGGATGGATTTTTGCTTTGCCAACGCTGCTTTTGGTGGTTGCTATTTTGTACTTTCCTGTGTGGCAGGCAAAGCTTATACTAAGTAGTGGATTCCTCTTTTTATTCCTTATGTTTTTGTATTTTCGAAAGAAAAAGAGTAAAAGGGTAGAATTATCTGCAGAACTTAGTGATTTGTATAACAACAGAGAAACCTTAAAAAGGGAGATAGAGATAAAAAGGGAGCATGTAGATGCTTTTAAGGAGGATCTTTTGCTATACAGCAGGGTATCTAATGATATGGAGCGGGATATTGAAAGACTAGGAGATATAAAGCATCGCCAAGAAATGATTTGCGAAAGATCCTCCTTAGAATATGATTTAAAACATGGGGATAAAGCTTTTTTAAGCAACGAATGTGAGGTTATTAGTAAAAAAATTAATCGAATGTATGAGGAAATAGAATCTCATGTACATGCGATCCGAACCCTTTTTGTACCCACCGAAGATTTGGGGGAGCACAACAAATTTTTAGAGAAGCTTTTAGAACTTAATATACCGGAAATGAAGAGCCATGTTGAAAAAAAGATGCTGGGAGTAAGCGATGACATCAATAAAATTGAAAAAAAAATAAACGAAACCTCTGCCCTTATAAATTCTAGGGTAATAGATGAAGAAGAGCTTCAAAGGGTCGAAGTTAAAATTGGTGAACATGAAGGGAAAAGAGAAAAACTTCTAGAGACGGATTACAGCCTTAAGATTGCAATTAAAGTTCTAGAAGAGGCAGGACGGGAAATAAAAAGAGAGTTTACACCCGCCCTAAATAGCAGACTTTGTGATATGATAGGTATGATTACCGGTGGGAAATATAGTGATATAAGTGCAGATGATGGTTTGTTTTTAAAAGCGAAGGAGCCAAAGACAAGCAATATAACGAATATGTCGCTTTTGAGTGCGGGAACGATAGATCAGGCCTATCTTGTGCTTAGGATCGCACTCTTAGAAGTAATCGAGGCGGGAAATGAGGCATTGCCCCTTATACTAGATGAAGCATTCGCCCATTATGATGATAAGAGGATATTATCCACATTTGGAATGCTGAGAAAAAAGCTTCAGGGACGGCAAATTATTATTTTTACATGCAAGAAAAGGGAGTTGGAGATTTCCCAAGAGATTTTTGGCAGTGATCTAAATGTAATAGAATTGCCGTAATATACATTTTTAAAACAAAAGGGGAGAATATTTGGAAATGAAAAAGATATGGGCGGCCATACTGGTGTTTATAATATTACCTTTAGCTCTTTACGGCTGCCAAGGCAATAAAAGAGATATACCGGGGGAGCATTCACCTTCCAATACAAACGCAACAGGGGGTAGGGATAAGCCACATCCCACAGTAAATAAAAGCATAGATGCCAAAGACGAAGATATTGCAAAAAAGTATAAAGATATGGCGATTATTTTGGATACGGTTGTAGATGTGTTTAGAGAGCCGGATATAGCTTCGGAGAGGGTAACCCAGGCGATATATAACCAGCCCGTTGTGCTTCTTGAAAAGAAGGAACCGTGGGTTAGGGTAAGGGTAGTGGATGGATATACGGGCTGGATCAGGGAGAAATACATAGATACCGAATGCACAAGTATTATGGAGGAAAACTTCCGAAGCAGGATAGTGATAACGGGAAAAACAAAAAAAGTTAGTACAGGGATTGGTGGCGGAATTACCCTAAAGGATGTTGTAATGGGAACCGAGCTTTATGTTGTAGAAAAAAAAGATAGGTACTATAATGTTGCACTTCCAGGCGGTATCAGCGGCTGGATCGAAAGCCTAGATACGATTGAGGTACCAGTAGGCGGCAATATACCCAAAACTTCTGCCGAGGATTTTTTGGATACATTAAACAAATTTACGGGTACGCCGTATCTTTGGGGAGGTGTAAGTTCGTGGCAAGGGCTTGACTGCTCCGGGCTGGTTTATATTTGTGCCCGAATCAATGGGGTTGAACTTCCACGGGATGCGGATCAGCAGTATGAATCCATAGAAGAAGAACGAAGTCCAAACAATTTAAAACCCGGTGATTTACTGTTTTTTAGTTCGGGGGAGGATCTTGCCGATGTTTCCCATGTGGGGGTGTTTGTTGGGGAAGATAGTTTTATACATGCCGGTAAGTCAAAGGGGGCGGTAGCCATGGACAGTATCAATAGCGGAAGCTATAGAAAAAAACTAAAAGGCGTAAAAAGGATTTTTGAATAAAACTTTTTAGTTATAGCAATCCAGAGTATATTCGGTTTGATATCCATGGAGTTTTTTATGATCATGTACCAGCTTTTCCATAAGGTTTACGATATTATGTCCCGAATTGGGTTTTGAAAGATGGGTGGCCATTTGTACCATATGCTTATATCTGAGGGGGTTTTCAAAGGTCTGAAGTAAAAGACTGTCGATATTATCATCTTTATTTATTTTTACCGCGGCACCGCTATTTAGCAAAAAGCGTGTATTTCTTTGCTCTTGTCCGGGTATAGGAGTTATTATAAAAATGGGGAGACTTTTAACGAAGGCCTCGGATATAGTCATGCCCCCAGGCTTTGTGGCAATAAAGTCGGAGCAGTCCATAAGCCGGGCAATATTTGGGGTATAGCCAAATAATTTTGTTGGTTTACCGCATTTTCTTGAAGCCATCTCAATTCTTTTTTTCAACAAACTATTTTGTCCCGTGACTGTGATAATTTGCAGGTTTTTTTTGGAGCCGGAAAAACAGCGAAAATAGTTTTCTATATCCCCCATTCCAAGACTGCCACCCATGAGAAGGACTGTTAGCGTATCTTCCAAATTGAGTTGTTTTCTTGCTTTGTTTTTGGGTATATTTTCAAGAAAAGCTCTTGATACGGGTATCCCGTAATCAAAAACACGTCTTTTATCTACTCCGCTTTCGAGCATATTACTTTTAATATAATCATGTGCTACAATGTAGGCCTCAATATTGTCATGATGCCAAAGTGGATGATCTACAAAATCAGTTAGTATTGCAATTGCGGGTACGTTTATTTTATTTTGTTTTTTCAAATGTGCCACCATTTGTAGGGGAAAGGGATGGGTGCATACAATTATATTTGGTTTAAAATCATTTATAAGTCTTAAAATTTGGGTGGACATAAAACCGCCCAGTGCTTGGCTTAATTTGTTTATATTCCCCCCATATTCCGACATCTTATAAAGACCCCCGTAAACCATGGGTTTTTTATGGATGACAGCAAGATACCCTCCTACAACAATCTTATGGATCAAGGGATTAACATACCGAAGGGTATCAATAATTAAATTTTTTGATTTGGGATACCGAACATCTACATACTCTTTTAGAGCTTCGGCCGCTTTAATGTGTCCGGCACCCATTGATATTGACAAGGACAATATTCTCATATTTACCTCTTATAATAGTTTTTCCCTAGTTATTATTTGAAATTCTACAGATCGTTATACATATTATTAATGGTTTTTACGAATATTTTTTGCATTAAAACAAAAAATATCTCTGAATATATTAAAATGCCGTAAGAAATAATAAAATGCCCTTAATAGGGTATTTTTCTAGGAGGGATTAAATGAAGATATTCAAAAGAATAATTATTTTTACAGCATTATTTTCTGTCTTGATACCCTTTTTTACAGGGAGTAGAATTTTTGTTATCCCCATTGCCGATAGGCTGGTACCAAAGATGGAGAATGAGCAGGTACAAGAAATGCAGCAGAGACTTAAAAATTGGAACTATTACAATGGCAGGGTGGATGGTAAATATGATTTTAAAACCTATTTGGCAGTAAGGGATTTTCAAAAAACGTATAACCTGCCTGTAAGCGGTGTAGCAGAGTCCAATACCCTAACAGCCATGGGGTTGACAACGCTGGCTAAGTGGGGGGAGGTTTATGCCCAGTCAAACCAGACCAGTGATGAGCAGCTTCTTGCAAGGGCTATAAATGGAGAGGCAAGGGGGGAGCCATATGAGGGGCAGGTGGCCGTAGGCGCAGTTATATTAAACCGGACAAGGGATCCGAGTTTTCCCAAGACCATAGCAGGGGTGATTTACCAGCCCGGTGCTTTTACGGCAGTTGCGGATGGACAGATAAATGTACCCATAGATCCGAATTCTACTGTGGTTAAGGCGGCTAGAGATGCGTTAAATGGGTGGGATCCCACAAATGGATGCCTGTATTATTGGAACCCCGTAACTGCCACCAGTAAATGGATATGGAGCAGGCAAATTATCAAGACTATTGGTAAGCATAATTTTGGAATTTAATTAAGGAGGTGTATCTCTTTGAGTATCAGAGAGAAATTACTGGATTTTAAAAGAAGATTATCTGACAGAAAGATGTATAGTATTGTAATTGTAGCGATTGCTGTTGTGGCAATGTGGGGGTTCTACCAGTACAAGAGTGCAGCCAGTTTAAGGCAAGAGCTTGACAATCAGTATAATAGGGCATTTTATGATATGCTCGGATATGTTAATAATGTTGAGGTACTGTTGATAAAATCGCTCATCTCAAATTCCCCGGAGAAAACCGCCGGGACAATGCAAGAGGCATGGCGGCAAGCAAATCTTGCACAGACCAACTTGGGGCAGCTCCCGATATCGCAAAATGTGCTATCAAATACATCCAAATTCCTTACTCAGGTGGGGGATCTTGCGTATTCTTTAAATAATCAGGGTATGGGGGGTGAAAGCCTTAGCGAGGAACAGTACGGGCTTATAGAGCAGCTGCATGGTTTTTCGGTATCCTTGGAACAAAGCCTAAATGACCTGCAAAATCAGATTGCGGCGGGAAGGATAAAATGGGGCGAACTAGAGGACAAGGGCAAACGTATTTTCAAAAAAACTTCGGAGGATATGCCCAATGTCCAGTTTGAAAATATAGACAAAACATTCCAAGACTATCCCACATTAATCTATGATGGTCCCTTTTCAGATCACATGACCGATGCCCAGCCCAAAGGTCTTACTGGGGAGGAAATGAATGTAGAACAGGGTAAGGAAAGGGTCAAAAGTTTTTTTGGCCAGGACAGGGTTGAGCAGGTAGAGGATATTGGATCGAATGATCAGTTTTCGATTAAAACATACAGCTATAGTGTGAAATTTAGGGACGCCCCGGAGGACCAAATGGCGATGGTTGATGTAGCAAAAAGAGGGGGGGATATGTTATGGATGCTGTATAATCGTTCAGTTGATGCCAAAGAGCAGATAAACATAGACCAAGCGAAGGCTTTGGGCAAAAAGTTTTTAGAAGAGCATGGGTATAAAGATATGGTGGACACTTACTATCTAAAGGAAGATAACACGGCCGTTATTAACTATGCTTATAAGCAAGGTGATGTAATCGTGTATCCGGATCTTATAAAGGTAAAAATTGCGTTGGACGATGGGGAGGTTATAGGCCTAGAGAGCAAAGGCTATATAAATAACCATACTACAAGGGATATTCCGCAGCCACGGATTTCCATAGAGGAGGCACAGGCACTTATTACCCCGAGAATGGATATTCTAAGTTCTGGACTTGCTATAATACCTACCGACTTTAAGTCAGAGATATTCACATATGAGTTCAAGGGGACGCTAAATGATAGAGATTTTTTGGTGTACATTAATGCGGAGAACGGTAGGGAGGAAAAAATATTGATGATTATGGATACCCCCAACGGAGTGCTTACTATGTAGAAATTCTGGGTGGGAATAAACTGGCTAGGAGAATATGTCTTCTAGCCAGTTTGTGCGTTTATGGGGAAGTTTGATTTTGGGAAATGATATAATAAAAATATATTTCAAAAATTAGTGACAAAGCAGAATTATATCCGATGTATTAGGGTGAAAGGGTTGTGATACCGGAAAGGGGGGCAAACAATGGATGATAACAAAATTGTGGATTTGTATTGGGGACGATCCGAAAAAGCTATAGCCGAAACATTCGCTAAATATGGCGGATTATCGGGGGTTTAAATGGCTAAAATTTATAAATTGTTCACAAATAATTAAAATTTTAAGATTAAAATAATAAGTGTTCTTGGATTGGAGAAATACAAGATACTACTGTTTACTATTTGGGGGGATGAAAATGGGAGAAACAAACTTTCTTGAGCAAAAAAAAGTAGTGGCAACCTTAGAGCAGGAGATAGCAAAGGTAATAGTGGGCCAAAAATATATGATAGAGAGAATCCTTATAGGCCTCTTGACAGGAGGGCATATTCTTTTGGAAGGTGTGCCGGGATTGGCAAAATCTCTTACGGTTAGCACAGTGGCAAAGGCCACTGGTATAAATTTCAAAAGGATTCAATTCACCCCGGATTTATTGCCTGCAGATATCCTCGGCACCGAAATATACAATCAGAAAACTGGGGATTTTGTGGTCAAGCAGGGTCCTATTTTCAGCAACCTCATACTAGCTGACGAAATAAACCGGGCACCTGCAAAGGTACAATCTGCATTACTTGAAGCGATGCAGGAAAAGCAGGTAACGATTGGAGAAAGAACCTATCCGCTGGACAAACCATTTTTGGTAATAGCAACCCAAAATCCCCTTGAACAGCAAGGAACCTACCCATTGCCGGAAGCCCAGCAAGATCGTTTTATGATGAAGCTAAAAGTAGAATATCCCAAAAGGGATGAGGAGAGCAGAATTATAGATTATTATTCAAAGGAATCCTCCCAAGAGCCTACCGTTTCCACCGTTTTAACAGGTGAGGATATTTTTGGGATAAGGGGAACTATTGATGGCATCTATCTTGACGATAATGTAAAGAATTATGTTTTGGATATTGTTTTTAAAACCAGAGAGAAATCAAAGTATATAGCCTGTGGCGCTTCCCCAAGGGCATCAATAAATCTTATAAAGGCCGCAAAAGGAAGGGCGTTTTTAGAAGGAAGGAATTATGTAAAGCCCGATGATATTAAATCTATTGCCTACGATGTTCTTCGCCACAGGATTTTGCTAACATATGAGGCCGAGGCAGAGGAATTGACTTCAGAGAAAATAATAGGGGATATATTAGAAAACATTAATTTGCCCTAGTTGGTATCACTTTTTAAAAAGATGTATTTTAGGGTTTTTTAAGGAATTGATTAGGCTGGGCAATTTGAAAATTTATAAGTTTTGCCGAAATTTCAAAGAAAGGGATGGGTTATGTCTCCCGAGGATTCTATCAAAAAGATAAAACGTATCGAAATAAAATCAAATAAGCTGGTGGAGGAAATTTTCTCAGGTGAGTACCGCTCTGGATTTAGGGGAAGGGGTATAGAATTTGACGATATTAGGCAGTATTATCCCGGCGATGATGTACGGAGCATAGACTGGAATGTTACCGCACGCCACAATAAACCCTTTGTCAAGCAGTTCTGTGAAGAAAGAGAACTGAATATGTTTTTGCTTATAGATATGTCAAGATCAAATGACTTTGGAACCAAGAGGGATATAATCGCAGAAATCGGTGCAACCCTAGCCTTTTCAGCAAACAGAAACAATGATAGGGTCGGAGCAATTTTTTTTACCGATAGCATTGAAAAATATATACCCTCCAAAAATGGAAGAAGACATATACTATCAATAATAGAAAACATCCTGTACTTTAAACCCCAATCCCCTGGGACCAATCTTTCAAAGGCACTGCAGCACTTCAACCGCATTGAAAAAAAACGCAGTGTAGTTTTTGTTATATCCGATTTTTTAGATCATGGGTTTGAAAGGGAAATAAAAATTACCTCAAAAAGGCATGATTTAATATTGGTACGTGTTGTGGATAGGGCAGAGCAGATTATCCCTGCAGGGGCGGTTTTTACCTTTGAGGATTTGGAAACGGGTGAAACGGTACAACTATGTAATATGAAAAATGAATTTCGATCAGAAAGTACCACTGAACTATTTGGACAAAACCTTGTTAATATTTACACCGATGAAGATTATGTAAAGCCGTTAAGGCGTTTCTTTAGAAGAAGAGGTGTGTAATGGCGGAGAAAAAGTACAAAAACATAATAGAAAAGATAATAGTTTTTTTCCTGGCATCCTGTTTATTTTTTACCGTTCTATTTGCCCGAATATATGCCTTTGAAAAACGGAGTATTTATATCGGGGATCTTATTGAGCTGAAAATTCAGGCCGGCGAACTAAATCTAGATGAGCTAAAAGACAAGTTTGGGGATTTTGAAATAGTTGGTGTAAAAAATATTTCCGATGGCTATATTATAACCTTGCGTACCTTTGAGCCCAAGGAAAGGGTTACAAATTTAAAGGGCAAGGAAATTGTTATAGATATTAAATCGACCCTAGACGAAATCGCAAGAGATGAGGTATTTGAGAGCGGTGATAGGGTTTTGGGTTCGAGATTTTATGTAAAATGGAAATACATACTTTATATTTTGGTGATAGTTTTTTTATTCGCCCTTGCTTTTAATTTATATATGTTTTTTAAGAAGAGAAATAAAAAACCTAAGAGTCCTTATCAGTTATTCCTTACGGAATTGGGGGCGGCTTCATCCGATGGAGGGAAAAATTTTGTCCTGCTTACGGCATGCTTGAAAAGCTATATTGAAAGAGAATTTTTGCTTTTGATAAGGGGAAAAACTACGGAGGAAATCTTAAATGAGGTACAGGGCGTGCCGGGGCTGCGTCAAAGTATTCCTAAAATTCAAAAGTGGTTGCAAAAAAGCGATCACTACAAGTTTTCAGGGGTTAATGTTTCAATAGATGAAAAACAAAGCATGTCAAAAGATTTAGAAGAATTGGTTGGGCAAATCGAGAAGACAAAGCAGACGGGGGAGGAAGAGGATGTTTAGATTTTCAAACTGGTATTTCCTTATCCTTATACCGCCGATTATATATATTTTTTTTAAAAAGCAAAAAAAATCAACCCTCAAATTTTCAAGCGTGGAGCTTTTAAAAAGTCATGGCTTTAAGAATAACCCTATATACAAGCTGGGACGATATCTGACGGCCCTTTCTTGCGTTTTGCTGATAATGGCATTGGCAAGACCCCAATTATCCCAAAACATTATCCCAGCAAGTCATAGGGGCATTGATATTGCATTGATTTTGGACGTGTCCGGTTCTATGTTATCTGTTGATTTTGAGCCCAATCGCCTTGAGGTTGCACGCCAAACGATGGAGGATTTCATAGAGAAAAGATCCTATGATAGGATATCCCTAATTGTTTTTGCAGGGACAGCATATACAAGGGTGCCGCTAACCCTGGATCATAATATAGTGAAAGAATCTTTGGAGGATGTTAATACCGAATCCGTAGATAGGGATGGCACGGCGATCGGTACAGCCATTTCTGTGGGTTTGAACAGGCTTAAAAAAAGTGATTCCCCGTCTAAAGTAATAATTCTTGTTACGGATGGCGACAACAATGCAGGTACAATAAATCCCGATATGGCGAGCAGTTTGGCAAAAGAGCTGGGAATTAGAGTGTATCCCATAGGAGTGGGAACGGATAAAACTATTATGCCAACCCAAGTTTTGGGTCAAACAGTATATCAGGAATACGATGGTGGAATTAATGAGGATCTTTTAAAAAAAATTGCGGATACCACAGATGGAAAGTATTATCGTGTTAAGGATACAAAGACGCTGGTCCAGGTGTTTGCTGATATAGATAAGCTAGAAAAGACTGATTTTGATGAAGATAATTTTAGGCAATATACAGAAATTGCCTACATGCTAATCTTTATTGCTTTAGTTTTACTGGCGGCAGGAATTTTCCTTGACAAATATTACTTTATACATATACCCTAAGGAAATCAGCCGATAAGGGGGGAGTGCTATGGAGTTTAAATATCCTTTGAATTTTATATGGGTGGTACTACCAGTGACGGTTTTCATTTTTATCATTTTGGGGCATGCCAAAAAGCATAGGATCCTAGGACTTTTGAGCATAAAAATGAAGTCTAAATTTAGGGTTCTGCAGACAACTTTATTTGCCTTGGGATTGGCTTTGATATTCGTTTCGCTTCTAGGTCCCCAGACATTTTCGGGGTTTGAGGAAGTAAGGAAAGAAGGGCTTGACATATATGTTTTGGTAGATACATCAAAGAGTATGCTGGTGGAGGATATAAAACCCAACAGGATGGAAAAAGCCAAAAGAATTATAAAAGAGATAATAGACAATCTCAAAGGTGATAGAATAGGGTTTATTCCTTTTGCATCGGCTGCTTATATACAAATGCCCCTAACAGATGATTACCAGCTGGCACGGATGTTTTTAGAGGTTATGGATACGGATATGATAGGCGGGGGAGGCACCAATATAGGGGCCGCATTAAAGCTTGCCTATAGCTCATTTGAGAAGGTATCAAAGGGTGAGAAGGTGATTATTATTTTAAGTGATGGGGAAGAGCATGATTTAAAAAGTATTGACGCATTAAAGAACATAAAGGATGAAGGGCTTAGGGTGTATACTGTTGGTGTGGGTACGGAAAAGGGTGGTTTGATTCCTATTTATGATCCAGTAGGGGGAGGAATGGTGGGATATAAAAAAGATAAAAATGGTGAATTTGTTATATCCAAAATGTATCCGAGTATACTAAAGGATCTTTCAAAAGAGGGAAGGGGTGCCTATTTTCAATCATCCTCTTCAAACGATGATGCCCTTTCCATTATTAAAGCTATTTCATCTTTGAAAAGGGATGAATTCAAAACGAGGGAGTTAAAAAGATACAAACAGTTGTACCAGTATTTTTTATTTCCCGGGCTATTTTTATTTTTGGTCGGCTACTTTTTATTTGAAAGGGGGAGGGTATCGTGAAGATAATTACGTATATTTCTGGTTTTTTGATATTGATCCTTCTTGTAATGGTTCTTATGGGTATGGTGGATTATGGAGGTGACATAAAAGGGTATATTGCTGAGGGCAACCGCTTGTACGAACAGAAGGACTATGAGGGAGCTTTTTTGGTATACAAGGAAGGCCTTGAAAAATCCCCTGAACACGCTGCCCTAAATTACAATCTTGGGAAGACATCCTACCTTTTGGAAAGTTATGCCCAAGCTGCAGCATATTTTATAAAGGCAGATGATAGACCGGATAAATATATTGGGCTCGGAAATTCCAATTTAAAATTGGGGGATAGCACCCAAGAACCGGCCCAAAAGAAGGGTTACTATCAAAAGGCTTTGGATGCATATAAGAAAGGTATACTTATGTTTCCCGAAAATATACCTCTAAAGTACAATTATGAATACGTAAGAAAAAAACTTGATGACGAGAAACAAGAAAGCGATCAGGACGAAGGACAGGCCGACGAGAATCAAGAAAGCGATCAGGACGAAGGACAGGACGGCAAGAATCAAGAGAGCGATCAGGACGAAGGACAGGACGACAAGAATCAAGAAAGCGATCAGGACGAAGGACAGGACGACAAGAATCAAGAGAGCGATCAGGACGAAGGACAGGACGACAAGAATCAAGAGAGCGATCGGGACGAAGGACAGGACGACGAGAATCAAAAGAGCGATCAGGATGAAGGACAGGATGACGAGAAACAAGAAGGCCATGAGGATGAGGAGCAGGCCGAGCAAATAGATTCGGAACTTTTGGAGCAGGTTTTAAGAATGCTGGAAGAGCAGGAGAAGGAGAGCCTAAAAAATAATAGGGAGGTTAGGGATAGCGGTAAGGAGGATGAATATGACTGGTGAGAAGCTAAAAAGGGTTTTTATGTTGTTAGCCTTGGTGGTTCTGGTTTTCGGGCAGACAGTGGTAGTATTTGCAGCACCCCCCGAATTTCGTTTGGATATTGATAGCCTAAATCTTCAACAGGGTACAAGTACGGTTTTGAGTCTGACATTGGCAAATGCTCAGGGGGCTAGGGTACTTGATATCGAAGGAATAGATAATTTTGAGGTTTTATCTAGCAATCAGTCGACATCAACCCAAATAGCTAATGGCAATCTTATTCGTCAAACAAAGGTGAATTATACTATAATGCCCAAGGATATTGGGGAATTTACCTTAATGGCAAAGATAGAGTATGAAGGGGCTGTGTACAAATCCAATCAGCTTCTTGTAAAGGTTGGGGAAGGTGAAGATGCCACGGCGGATGCAGAGGCGGAAGGAGATATTTTTGTAAGGACAGTTATTTCCACCGATGAGATATATACGGGGCAAAAGGTGGTTTTATCTTACGAACTCTATTCACGTTACAATATTGAGGGTTTCGGGTTTATGGAAAACATAGAAATAGATGGATTTGTCATAGGTAATGATATTCCCCCCGATCAATCCAAATTTGAATATGTCTATATAGGGGACAATAAATATGTAAAATTTAAAGCAAAGCAATTGTATCTATCGCCTATAAAGTCGGGTACATTTGTTATACCCGAATACAATTTCCAAGTTAGTATTAGCAGCGGCGGTTTTTTTAGCTTTTCAGAGCCCAAGTATCTAAAAACCACACCCAAGGAGGTAACGGTAAAGCCTCTCCCACAGACGGGGAGGCCACCGGATTTTAGCGGAATGGTGGGGAGCTTAGAATTGGAATCTGAATACAGTTCCAACGAGGTTTCCTATGGAGATTCTTTAACCCTTAGAGTTGTAGCTGCCGGAAGCTGTGATCTGGCATTACTTGATGCGATAGTAAAGCATGATATCCCAGGCTTTTCGGTTTATGAGACCAACAAGGGCAAGCAGGAGAGTGTAAGGGAGGGAAGCTATTTTTCTAAGGGTGAATACGAGATTATATTGATTCCGGAGGGAGGAGGAAGCGAGAAGATAGACCCCATTTATATATCTTATTTCGATATCGATTCAAAAAGCTACAAAAATGCGCAGATTCCAGGGACTAGTATTACGATTGTAGGGGGAGGGGCAAAGGGAGAAAGTCACAAGGGCGACCACTTTGGTGAGATGCAAAGTGTTAGAATAGAGCAGATAGGATACGCCCCAGAGGGAGCTGGCTATATCGTGTTGCGATTTAAAAAATTATATTTGTATATTATTTTGGGGATATTAATATCTGCATTTTTAATAGCAGTTCTTATTTCTACCACCAAAAGGTATTTTGGGAAAAAGGACAGGGGACTTTGGAAAATATACCGGGAAATGAAGCCTGTAAAAAATAAAAATGATGCCTATGACATATTAAATGATATGATAAAGTATCGATTTGGTTTGAGCTTGAAGGCAAGCACAAGGGAAGAGATAGAAAGTAGGTTAGACCAAGGGGAGCTATCAAAGAAGGTAGCCGAAGCCATTGAATGCATCGAGGATACCCAAAGGGAGTCCGCAGAGGTGGTGGCAGAATTAAAAGATAAAGCTTTAGATATCTATAAAATATTATCGGGAAGGAAATACCGAAACGGAACAAACTAGGACTGCTCCATCTTTTTAAGGACCCTGATATCCTGTCCTACAAATTTAAAAAGATCGAAATTCCCGATGATCCTTGAGGCAACCCGCTCGTCATAATATTCCCGAAGTTCGTTTATACCCAAATTTGTAGAGATGATGGTTTTGCATGGGGAGGCCAAGTTGTTCTTTTGTCGGGTGGTAAGTATATTCAGAAGCTCTGCATACCTTGCTGCTGTGGGGGATTCGGTCCCTAGATCGTCTATTATAAGAAGTTCGACTTCAAAGATGTCCGAGTATAGCTTATCGGAGGCCAGGCTGTCTCTAAAGGCCATAATTTTATAGTCATTGATTACTTTAAAGAGTGATGGTGCCGTCTGATATAGTACGGCTCTACCCCTTTTTAGAAGTTCTGCTGCAATACAGTTTATCATGAAGGTTTTTCCTACACCCGTTGGACCACAAAAAAATAGATTATTGTCCTTGGGATTGTCGAGGTTGTCAATAAAATTCAGTGCCCTATCCCGTATCCTTATGATGTTCTCTCTTGGGGAGATCCTAATCCCGTATTTTTTTTCATCTATGTTTGTAGGGTAATAACCCTCATTGAATAGAGCAAAATTCTCCTCCTCTAAAAGTTTCAAATTTGATTGACTAAACAGAAGGTTGATATATTTTTGCCTATAGCAGGTGCATTTTTCTATTCCCTCATCATTTTCGAAAAATCCCGTATCCCCACATAGTTTGCATTCAAACTTGGGTTCGAGAAAATCGGAATCATAAGAGTGCTCAGCAAGCAGGCGTTCTTTTTCTTGCCGCAGTGTACTTACCCTTTCTAGCAACTCGTCTGCGGCTTTGTCAGCTGATTTGGTACCCGAGAGTATTTCTTTGTTGTATTTTATACCTGAAAGCCGAATTTCTTGCTCTATTTCCTCAACACGTGGAATTTTATTATATATTTCCTTCCTCCGCGATTCTAGAAGATAGGAGGATTCTCTGCGCCTAGCCTCTAGTTCGCCCATTATCATTCGGTGTATACTTCCATTCATTGCCAAAATACATTATGCCCCCCTTTCGACATGATAAGCTTAGGCATTTTCGTAAAGGTCGTCCAAATATTTGCCGTCATATTTTCGCTGTCTGTAGTTATCCTTTTGAGGCACATTATGGGCCGGACGATCACTTTTTCTGGCAAAATGCTTTCTTTTTTTGTTATCATACTCTACAATGCTTTCCTTAGTTTTTAAACCGTTTTTATGCCAGTCAGTTATTATACTATTTAGGTAATTAAAATTAGGGTTGGTTTTTGACGTAGTTTTTTTCAATGCAATGTCAATGATCTCAAAATCATAGCCATAGTCCATAACCCACTTTGATACATATTCCTCCTCATATTCGGTAAGATTTCTCCTGAGTTTGAGCTTTGACACAATCTTTCTTCGGACTTCTTTAAACTTATTGTATTCGATGGAATAGTTGTCAAGATCGAAAGAATTTCTAATATTCCTGCTTTTCCAGCTTTCCGCTACTTTTTCTATGTAGGGTTTAATCAAACCTTTTTGATCAAAACAATATTGAAACAAGGATAGCATTACATCCTCATCGAATTTGTACCTATCAAACCAGGTATCTATATCGGTATACCACGATGGCGACATTATACCCTGGAAGAAGGTGTTATTAATAGTATAGATTATCTGATTGCGTTTCTTATTTTTATCAAAATTTAAGACGGATTCCTCTGGAGTTGAAGTTGTTTTTAGGCGATACATTTTTCGGATCTCTTTTTCTTTGAGATCATGAAGAACAAGGCTTTTTTCTGTCCAGCGAAGGAGGCCATGCTCTTCAAGCTGGATTATACACTCTTTTGCTCTCGCGGTATCAAGCCCAAGATTTTTGGAAAACTCCTCTATGGAGGCTTTTTTACCACGTTTACTTAAAAAAAGGCAGTACAAATATACCTTTACACTATCGGAATTGAGCAAAGGGACGTATTCCGTAATAAAAATATCCGGAATCTGCGTATCCGAATACAATATAGATTTGTAAGATTCAAAAAACATTTAATCAATCATTCCTTCTTTATATTAGGCCAAGCATTAGGCCGAATGCTTTGTAATGAATATTTTAACTCCAGCCATTCCCCACTTAGTTTTATACTAAAGTATGGATAATAAAAGCAATCAATGTTGGGAAAATATTCTTATTTGATATTTCTAATTATATCATATAAAATTGACATGTTACAGGAATAATAAACCCTGTATAGTGGATTCTTTTAAAGAAAGTCTTCAGTTATGCGGGGTTTGCACCCCATTTTGGCACTGTGGGGGTCTTTAAAGAAATAAAAATGTTGATTTTTTTTGTGATTTGTATTATTATATAATGTGTTCGATGGTTTATGTGCCCATAGCTCAATTGGATAGAGCGTCTGACTACGGATCAGAAGGTTGGGGGTTCGACTCCTCCTGGGCACGCCAAACAAAAAAACATATAAAATACCCTTATTCAGCTTGCATTCATGGATAAGGGTATTTTATATGTTTAAAGATTAAATGGAAGGGAATCCGTAGTGGATTCCATTACCGAATTTAATAACCTTCCGGTGTAAAGATATTGTCAACAGTGGTTACGGTATTATCACTCAAGTCTAATTTGCATAGATCCAGCTTATCCTTTACTTCGTTGGTATCCTTATATTTTCTTCTGTCGGAGAGAATGAAATAAATATTATTATCAGCGTAGCAAAACCCCAAAAGGCTTTTTTCCGAGCTGTAATTATCCTCTTCTATCAGATCATATTTTTTTATAAGGTTCAATTTATCATCCTTTTT
>JAAZML010000131.1 GCA_012798835.1 Clostridium sp. | reverse complement strand
CCATATAATCAAATAATTTATTTGGACTTATACCATAACGTTTAAATAAAACCGCATCCTTTAGCGTAATAACAATAGCATCTGCCTCCTGCAGATAACCATAGATTTCACTTCGTGGAACAAAGGGCTCAAATGTTACAAGTCTTAAATCCTCTTGTTCTGTACGCTGTTGTAGCCTTACCTTTTCAGGACCATCCCCAATAAAACGGAAGCATACTTTATCCCCAAGGCCTTTGCTCTGGATAAAAGCAGCAGCATCTAGAATGGAATCCAAACCATTAGCTAATCCATGGGCGCCTGCATACATTACTGTAAACTTTGAGTCTGTCCTTTGGAGTGGTTGTGGGATAGGGACTAATTTAAGATCAATGCCATTAGGCACCCATGTAATCTTCCCCTTATTACCGCCCTTATATGAAATGTGTTCAATACCCCCAGGCAAAAGGCAAATAATATGATCGGCAGAACGATACAGGTGGCGTTCAATTGCTTCCATAACCAGGATACCAGGATTACGCCTTGAAAAATCACCTAGTTCTATTAAACTTTCAGGCCATAAATCACGTATCTCTAGGACAAACGGAACACCAAGTTTTTTAGCAAGTTTCTGTGCGGATAAAGCTGCGAATAAATGCGGGCTAGATCCGACAACAATATCAGGGCGCTCTATCTGAAATTTTTTAAATGAAATCATAGTTCGATAGGCAAAATATAGCATGTTCCATATACGATCTAAACCGTTGCCTATATATTGTGGAGTGCGAACCCAAACAAAAGGGACTCCCTCTACGGTTTCTTTTTTCCATTGCTCTCCTTTAGCCAAAGGCACCTTTTCTTTCCGTGTCTTATGGCCAAAACTAGAAGTAAGTATCGTAACGTGATGTCCCCTACTCATCAATTCTTTTGCGAACATATAATGCCTGTTTCCCATTCCATCTTTGGGTGTACCAACGTAGTGGTTAACTACAAGTATATTCATCCTCAATTCCCTACCTATCCGTTTATATACGAACTAAGTACCAGCTTTAAACTTTTTACCCCTATTGAAAGCCAAAATAATATTGGATCATAATAATTCCCAGCATTATACACTTTAAGATACCCCGAGATATATCCTATCTAAAGAATTTAAGAATAAACTCTGCGATCTTTCGCGAAGCTGTTCCTTCACCATACGGTGAGGCATCCAACCCATTATGCACCACTAAAGTACCCTTAATGGCTTCAACGATTGCAAAGGGATCCATTGGGGGCACCACTTTGTTCCAGCCAATTTCGACAAGCTCTACCCATTCGGTTTCGTCCCGTAATGTTATGCATGGCACCTGATGAAAAAACGCTTCCTTCTGAACACCGCCTGAATCAGTTACAATTAATGCAGCGTTTTTCTCAAGCATCACCATATCAAGATATCCAACAGGTTCCACTACCCGGATAGACTGCAGTACAGTTTCAAAAAGTCCTATTGCTTCCAAAGCTGTTTTAGTACGTGGGTGTAGTGGTAAAATAACAGGGATTTCTTCTGCAATTTCAGTAAGAGCCCCAAAGATATACTTTAGACGAACTGTATCATCTGTATTTTCAGCTCTATGGATAGTTGCCAAAATATATTTCCTATAATTAAGTCCTAGTTCTTCTAAGATATGGCTGCTAAATTTTGCCCTTTCCCCGTAAAATAATGCTGCATCATACATCACATCACCTACTAGATGCACCTTGTCTTTTTCAAAACCTTCATTCATTAGATTATTAACAGCAACCTCTGTAGGAGCAAAAAGCAGATCCGATACATGATCAGTAACAATTCTATTAATTTCCTCAGGCATTTTTCGGTTAAAAGATCGCAGGCCTGCCTCAACATGCGCTACTGGAATATGTAGTTTTACTGCAGCTAACGCACCTGCTAATGTAGAATTTGTATCTCCATACACAATTACGCAATCTGGGCTTTCTTTTATCATTATATTTTCTAAGGCCCCAAGCATTTTACCTGTTTG
>JAAZML010000163.1 GCA_012798835.1 Clostridium sp. | reverse complement strand
CCGCTAAAATTTTATTTAGAAAGCCTTTTGGCTCTAAATTACTTGCTTGCGTATTCTTGCTTCGCAAATTACTCAAATTTCTTAACGAGTTCCATTTATCTTACACTGTTCACTTTTCAAAGTCCATGCTCGCATCCTTGAAGTTTATTGGTGCCTCAACCGATGCGGCTTTTACATATTATCATGCCATAAGGGCTTTGTCAACACTTTTCTAAAAGTTTTTCTTCGCCAAATACTGGATTATGTAAATGGAAATTTATTGCCCGATACCCCCTGAAAGCATAGGAGTTGATATACTTTAAACCTTTACATCAAACTTGTAAAATGCTAAACTATTTATAGATAAGTGTGTAGCTTTTACTATAATATATGCATAAGCAAGCACCCTTCAAACAATGGGTATGTCAGCGGGTAAAGTATCCTGCTGTTTCGTCGAAGCTTAGCTTTCCCGTATTTCAAAAATATAGACGAGGTACCTACCGAAAGGGGAAAGAAATATGAAATCAGATACCAACCACAATATTGGTGATAAACAAAATACTGATGGGGGTATATTAAGGTGCCATAAAACCAATTCGCATTTTCTCGCTTATTTGTTTAGAATGAAATATATAAATCGTTGGAGTCTTATGAGGAACACGAACACGGAGAATATAGCAGAACATAGCCTGGAGGTTGCAGTAATATCTCACCTTCTGGCGATTATAAAAAATACCTATTTTGGCGGCAACTTGGATCCCAACAAAGTGGCTGTCTTCGCCATGTTCCATGATGCCAGTGAAATAATTACCGGAGATATGCCAACACCCATAAAATATTTTAATCCCGAGATCAATCTAGCCTACAAAAATATTGAGGAAATCGCAAATCAAAAACTTCTTTCCATGCTTCCCTGCGAACTTAAAAATTTATACAAAAAAATTTTGTTTTTCACGGACGAAGAATCCTTGTCCATAGTGAAGGCTGCAGACAAATTGGCCGCATACATCAAATGCATTGAGGAGGAAAAGGCGGGAAATAAAGAGTTCTTAAAAGCAAAAGAGGCTATTTTTAGCTCTATATCCAAAACAGATCTTCCAGAAGTTAAATACTTTATACAAACGTTTATAGATAGCTTCTCACTAACACTGGATGAGCTGGACTACTGATTTTCTGCTTTTTAATATCAAATAATTTTTTAAATTTTTGAAAGGAGAAGATTTAATGAGAAAAAGTTTACCTATTCTTGGGGTAATGCCAGTTATCCTTCTGGTGTTCTGTGTGCTGATAACTACATATCTAGGTTCTGCGCCATGTTATGCTACATCGGATACCCCAAAAGAAAGCAGCTATGTTTACGGAGATTTGGATGGCGATTTGGAGGTAAATGCCATCGACTTACTCCTTCTAAAAAGAAGGATACTAGGGCATATTACCCAATTTAATGTTCCTGATGTATACGCTGACCTAGATGGTAACGGCTCTATAGACTCTATTGATGCAATCCTTATGAAAAAGTACATTTTAGGGTTTATACCATCACTTCCAAACTACCCCACAGATGCAGGTTTCCTGCGTACCGAGGGACAGCTGCTTATTGACGAAAATGGTGATCCTTTTATCCTAAAGGGAATGGCGTTTGGGAACTGTGTATGGGATAATCCGCGTATACCTGCCCTAACACATCACAACGAAAGCAGCTATGCTGAGCTCTCGGATTTAGGTTTTAATTCTGTGCGCTTTTACTTAAACTATGCCCTCTTTGAAGATGACACAAATCCGTATGTATATAAAGAAAGCGGATTTGATTGGCTGGATACAAATATTGAATGGGCAAAAAAATACGGCATAAAGTTGGTCCTAAATATGCATTATCCGCAGGGCGGCTACCAATCCCAGGGGAATGGTATGGATTTATGGCTTGTCGAGGAAAATCAAAATCGTCTTGCCGCACTTTGGACCGAAATTGCAAGACGATATGTAAACGAACCAACAATACTCGGTTACGGGCTTGTTAACGAACCTATCGTGCCACTTATTGGAACCATCGAAGAAAGCTTCGATCAGTGGAAGGACCTGGCACAAAGGCTTACAGATGAAATACGGGCCGTTAACGAAAACCACCTTATTTTCGTGGAAAGACTCTGCGCTATAAAAGACATCAGAACAGGCAATTCTGATTGGGGAATTTTCAACGATGATGCCAACTATTTCCTCGTAGACGGCGAAAATGTAGTATATGAATTTCATAATTATGATCCCTACCAATTTACTCACCAAGGTGAGAGCTGGGCTGGGACTGCAGACATTGTAAAAGTATATCCAAACGAAGATGAAATCCTTGCTGTAAACGGTCAGTGGGCTGCGGGAGCATTAAATGGTCGTCCAGCAGATTTGACAGAAACAGATTGGCAATACCTTGAAAGCAGTAAGTTTACCGTAACAGAAGAAAGCGGATTAGAGGTTTGTGCAGCTGTATTTCAGGCGCAGGATTTGGGCACTGGAACCGCTTACATGGATGATTTCATTCTCAAAGAAATTGACCCCCAAGGAAATGAAAAGATCATATATTCGGATGGTTTTGATAATAATCTGGGCGGATACTATTACTGGTCTTCAAATGGGTCTGGCGCAGGATTTTGGACAGCGAATGTTGGACGTAATGATTTGGGTGCACTTTGTATTGCCGGAACTACAAATGATGCGAATCTTAGCAAAACATATTTTAAAGCAAAAGTTGGCTATACATACCAAGCAAGTGCCTGGGTAAAACTCATAAACTGTGGCCCCTCTGCCTATGTAAGGCCTAGGGTAGACTTTCATACCGCCGATGCTGTTTACACCATGAACAGAGATTATCTCGAGGCATGTATAAAATCCTATCTCCAGTTTGGTATCAAAAATAACGTACCCCTGTACTGCGGCGAATTTGGTACAGATGTAAATTCCTTTAAGGAAAACCGTGGTGGTGAAAACTGGGTTACTGATTACATTGAAATTTGCTCTAAATACGATGTTAGTTGGAATTATCATACCTATCATGAAGGAGCCTTCGGATTGTATACTAATGATCCAAAGCAAAATCCCGCTAATAGGAATGATGCCCTTTATGATATTTTCAAGATTCTTCTTTCTGATGAATCTTAACGATAGCTATTGAAGGTGAAATTTAGACTTTTGATGTAAAAACAAAAGCATCCGTTCCATAAAAATGGGGGGTGCTTTTGTCTTGCCCCCCCAAAACCATTTCTATTTTCGTATTAATATAAATATAATAAATGTTTTATATCCCTTATTGTATGTGATATTATATATATGGGGATAGGATCCATATGTTTTGTATGCTTTTTCTTTTTATATATTACTGTACAAAAAATTTTATTAGGGGGTGAATCTCTTTTAATAAGGCATACCATACGTCTTTGGCACCAAAATCGTATTTTAATTTTTGAAGGGAGAGGAAAATTATATGAAAAGGGGTTTGCCTATTTTAAAAAAGCTACATATCGTTCTTTTAGTAGCCTGTGTATTGGCAGTTACTTTCATTACACCTTTGAACGCATCCACGGATATAGAGACAGAGTACAATTTTGCAAAAGCACTCCAGCTATCTTTGTATTTCTTTGACGCCAATAAATGCGGCGAGGGAATTACAGGAGGAAAGCTTGAGTGGAGGGGCGACTGCCATGTGGAGGATAAGGAAATTCCTCTTATCCCAATGACCGAAGAATACCAAGGTACAAATCTTTCACAAGATTACATAGACAAATATAAAAAAGTGTTTGATCCCGAGGGAAAGGGTACCTTGGATTTAAGCGGTGGAATGCACGATGCAGGGGATCATGTTAAGTTTGGACTTCCCGGGACATATTCGGCCTCCACCGTTGGCTGGGGTTATTATGAGTTTCGGGATGCCTACGAAAAGGTAGGCGTAAGCGATCATGTGGAAGATATCTTAAGGTGGTTTAATGATTTTTATCTGAAGGCTACATTTATTGATGATGAAGGAAAAGTTATAGCCTATTGCTATCAGGTGGGCGAGGGAAATATAGATCACAATTTTTGGAACCCTCCCGAACTCCAGAATTCTGTTGTCCTTTTAGATTTTGCAAGACCCGCCTATTTTGCTACACCCGAAACACCAGCAAGCGATCAGTGTGCTGGTGCTGCGGCATCACTTACAATAAACTATCTAAACTTTAAGGATACCGACCCCGAATATGCACAACAATGCCTTGATACCGCCTTGGCCCTTTATGAATTTGCAAGGGACAATAGGGGAATGGGGGAATCAGGTGGTTTTTATAATTCCTCCTATGATCATGATGAATTAGCCTGGGCTGCAGTATGGCTCAATATTGCAACTGGAGATATGGAATACATCGATCATATTGTGGAAACGGACAGTGAAGGATACTATGTCGGCTATTTGGAAAGAATTATCGCCGATACAGGTAATGATTGGCAAAACATTTGGGTTCATTGTTGGGATACTGTATGGGGAGGTGTATTTGCAAAACTCGCCCCCATAACCAATACCGAAAGGGACTGGTATATATTCCGTTGGAATCTGGAATATTGGTCTGGTATAGCCCACGAAAACTCCAACGATACAACCTTCCTTGCTCAAAGCCCCGCCGGATACAGCGTAGTAAATGCATACGGCTCTGCAAGGTATAATACGGCCGCCCAATTGTGTGCACTTGTGTACCGAAAATATACCGAGCGAGAGGATTTTGCCGATTGGGCAAAGGGCCAAATGGAATATATTATGGGCAATAATCCCATGAATCGGAGTTACATCGTAGGTTATTCAGAAAACTGTGCAAAGCATCCACACCACAGGGCTGCCCATGGTTCTAAGACTCTTAGTATGCTAGTTCCGGAGCAGCACCGCCATACCCTCTGGGGTGCGTTGGTGGGTGGACCGGATCTTGATGACTTTCATGTGGATGAAACTCCAGATTATGTTTACAACGAAGTAGCCATCGATTACAATGCCGCCTTTGTTGGTGCCTGCGCAGGACTTTACCATTATTATGGCGAAGCACTCGGACATACACCCATGCCAGATTTTCCACCTAGAGAAACCGAGGTAGAAGAATTCTACATCGAGGCAAAGGTGGAGCAGGAAAACAACGAAAGAACCCAAGTCACCTTAAATCTCTACAATGATTCCTGTCACCCACCAAGATTTGAAACCGGAATGATGGCTCGCTATTACTTTAATATTTCCGAGCTTTTGGATGCAGGGCAAACCATTGAGGATATGACGGTAGAGATATATTATGACGAAAATGAAGCCGGGTATGACGGACCTGCTACACTAATAGGACCCATCAAATACGATGACGGCGGTACATATTATGTAGAATTTGATTGGGATGGCCTTATGATTTATGGAACGCGTGAACTTCAGTTTGCACTGGTTTCTTCTCAAGACTCAAATTACAATAGCAACTGGGATCCCACAAACGACTACAGCCGCGAGGGTTTGGGTAAGGAATATATACGCACAGAAAGGATACCCGTATACGTTGACGGAATACTAGTCTACGGGGAAGAGCCTGCAAAGATAACCCCGACACCTGTCCCCACTCTTGAACCCGGTGTTAGCCCAAAACCAACCCCTGAGGAAAAACCTTCTCTTGAGGTATATTATAAATATGGTGAAACAAAGGCTGCTACAAAGGATATAAGAGCTTCGGTCAAGGTAAAAAACACCGGTAAAAAAGCTGTGGATCTCTCTAATGTAAAAATTCGTTATTGGTACACGGCTGATTCGGCTACGGGACAGATGTTCATATGCGACTACTCCCATATAGACGAATCATTGATTACCGGAAAATTTGTAAATATTACTCCCCCTGTAGAGGAAGCCGATAATTATCTAGAAATTGGTTTTGATAACAATGCGGGCCCCTTAGGACCTGGAGCAGATACAGGCGAAATCCAGTTCAGAATTACAAAAAGCAGCTACGATGCATATGATCAAACAAATGACTATTCATATTCATCCACTGCAAAGGATTTCACACTCAACCCAAATATAACCGCTTATGTGAATTCTGTTCTTGCTTACGGTGTTCCGCCCATTGCGGAGCAGTCCGATGATCATATCTACGGCGATTTAGATGGGGATTTAGAGATAAATTCAATTGATCTAATCCTTATGAAAAGAAGAATTCTTGGTGTAATCGACAAATTTAATGTATCGGATACATACGCAGATTTAAACGGTGATGGATATATAGACTCCATGGACGCGGTTCTTATGAAAAGATATATATTAGGGGTGATATCAAAGTTTCCTGCCCAGTAAAAACTCTGTCATCCTCCTAGGTCCTAGCAGAAACATAAATATTTCTAGCTAGAGACCGTTAGAATTAGGTCTCCCTTATAAAAGTTTATTTGCTTTTATAAGGGAGATTTATATTTTGAATTTTTAGCTGAACATTCTGAATGCATCCATGAACTGATGATAGAAATATATTAGAACATATACAGCCAATACAAAGATTAGAGCAAACTGAATCCTTACATTTTGGTTTCTTCGCATTTTAAGTTCCTTCTCTAATATTTGGATTCTCAAATCATGAAGCTCATTTTTAAGATAAGCCATCTGCGATGTGTTATCATACCCATTGAGCCTTGTCTGCATAATATCGCAAAACTTTATCACATACCTAAGGGGCACTCTCTTTTTTAGTTGCTTTAATGCATATTCTTCTCCATATTCTATATTATCAATAAATATCTCCAACTCTTCCTCCATATCCGAATTTGCGTTTGGGAGAAAGTCCTTTACAACATCCCCAAGAAAAATATTTACTGAACGAGAATATTGATAGTATAATAAGCTGTAGAAAGCGGGAAAATCGTGCATAATATTCTTATCTTTTTCCTCTATCTTCTTTTGTATTTCGTCGACTGGATACATCCATGCTAGGACTACTCCTATCATGCTAAATATCCCAATCATACTTTGGATTTTTATTATCACAAGCGATGCCAAAAAAGCAAGAATAGAAAGTACGATCTGTTGTGCCCTGAGCTCTTCGGGCGTTATTTTAAGTTCCAAACGCTTTATCATAGCTTTGTATTCATCTTTTTTTGTATGGCTTAAAAGCATGCTGCTTGCGACTTTACGCAAAATTACATCTTTAAAATAGTAAAGCTTTTCTGTTCTGGCTTGATTTTTCTGCTTAATTAAAAAATCTCTCGCTATCTTCTTACGTCTGCTACTGACAGGCCTCACAATCGAAAACACCGTCAAGATCGAAAGATACATCATAGATGCAAGTGAAACCAATTTCACTATTCCAGTCATATCTAAATATCCTCCTTCTTTATGGTTATATCTCTTTGGAGTGCCTGGCATCTTGCAAATGAGAGGCATACTGTTATAATCATCATTGCATTTATGATCCTCCCCAGATTGGTTGCAAGCATAAACTTTCTTAGGTCCGAGCTTGTAAGAGAGTAAAGTACAAAAATAAATATCAATGCAGTCTTTATAACAAATTCTCTATTCATTTCTCTAAATATCCTGTTCTTTCTCGCATTTATTTCCCTTAGTGCAGCGTTTTCATCGACAATATCAAGAAAAATATCGGCCATGCCCTTTCGTTCATTGTATTCAAAAACTACAGCCTTCTCAGCAAAGCTATCAAATTTGGGACCTAACTGTCTGTTCAAAATCTCCATTGCCCTTTTAAATGAGTATCCATGGTTCTCGCAATTATCTACAAACTGCATAAAATATGGACGTATCATAGGATCGATTTGCTCCCTTGATTCTAATACCTTTTTTGTGGCAACTAGAACCCCTTCCCTTGCAAGAGGACACAGGAGATCCTCTGCATCCATGATAGCATCAATTTTTGCGGATTCACCATGACGTGCCTTTGTTATGAAATATGTAAACCCCGCCACTGTTAGGGAGACAGATACCAGAAATGATAATATTACATTCTTTATTAAAATAAATATAAAAAGCACTGCAACTATTAGCAAAAAACCTAAAACACTGTTAAATCCCTCTAAAGTGAGGGGGAGATTATAATCATCTATGAGGTTTTCTACAAGATTATTATAGCGGCTAAGTAAATTTTTCTTTTCCTTTTCTATTCGCTTTCTTTTTATTCTTTCCGCAGTCTTGGCTGTATTTATTTTAGCAAGTTTAGATCTTAACCATATATACATACTCCCAAGCAGGTCTAGCAAATTAACTCTAAATACTAGAAGCAATATAACGATCACATTTGTCATTGCCAAGGCAATCAACAAATTATACTTTGTTAACATTATATTCCTCCTTTTCATCCAGTCCAATTTCTTTTGTCAAGAATTCAAATTTACTTCTTTTTATACCCGACTTTAACATCTTTTGCTCTAGAGCCTTCGATATCCTCCCAACCCTTTTATGTTTGCCAACTATTTGCCTTACCTTCCCCGTCTCAGGATCTTCATCAACATCTAGACATTCAAATTTATATATTTGTTCTATAATCGGGCTAAGCCCGTTTGTTCCTCTTACTTCAGATATCGAGGTAACTTTTCGTGTACCATCGGCTAGTCTTTCCTGGAAAACTATGAATTTTATTGCTGCACAAATGTTCCTCAGAGCCAACTCCGCCGGCTCATTCGAAGCACTAAGATATGCTGTTAAAAATCTAAATATTGCCTCCTGGTCACCCTCTGCATGGATGGTAGTAAAAAGGTAGTGCCCCGTCTGTGCCGCCCGAAGCGCAGTGGTAAATTCCCTGGGGGCTCTTAATTCCCCAGGCCCAATCCAGTGGGGGGATTGCCTCATCGCATTGATTAAAAGATTTTCCATTGTTGCAGAGCTGCTATCCGCATCATCTTCCGATACCGATTCGTACTGCAGCACATCGTTTATAACTTTTTTCCCTGGATCATCATCCTCATGCCTTACTAACCGCAACTCTGAGGGGTTCTCGATCGTAATAATACGGCACATGGGGTCTATATTTTTTACTAACATCTCATTTAGTGTTGTCTTACCACTTCCTGTGGGGCCAACTGTTAGCCATGATAAGTTGGCCTTAGGTATAAGTTTTAACAGCCTATACATATTTGTAGAAAAAGATTCTTGCCTTATCATCTCCTCCGGTGAAATCCGCACTTTTTTAAACTTTCTGATCACAAAAGCGGGGTTTCCGTATGGAGATATAGAGGCATGGGTAGCATTCACCCTTGAACCTTCGATAGTTCTCGCATTTACCATGGGATTTTTGGGTGTAAGCCTGACCTTTGATGCCCTTATTAATTTGGTTATGACCTTTTCCATGTGCTCTCTATCACTAAATGATTTTTCCCAGCTAAAGGTTTTCCCGTGCTTTTCTATAAATATTTGATCCGGACCGTTCGCCCTTATTTCGTCAATCAATGGATCCTCCATTGCCTCAGTAATTGGGCCGTACTGAGTAATTTCTTCTATAAGGGCCTCCTTTAGATCTAGCAGCTCATTAAAACCCTCCACATCGGGTTTTTCTGTATCAACATATTCTATTATGTAGCGCTCCGTCATTTCACGCTTTATCTTTACATCCTCTACCTGCCTATAAAAATGTGTGGCAGTCTTATTTACATATGCCTGGCATTGTCTTATCGCATCCTCTAGGGACATAAGCATATATTTTGTCTCGGTGCTGGATGCAGAATAATATTTAGATTTTTTTTGTCTTTCACTGACACTCGCCCGTGTTAGCATTTACCTTCACCTCATTCTCTTATCTAAATAAGTTGTGAAAAACTTTACTAATTTGTAATTAATTTCGCCAATCTTTCAAGGGATCTTTTATACCTTCTATCTGTAAAAGCACTTTCGGATATATACACTTTTCCCTCCAAAGAATGGTCTATAACCGATGGAACCAATGGAAATTCGCCAACAAACTTTAGCCCCATTTCTTTTATTACATCTCTATCAAACCTGAGACCGATAACATTATTTAAAATAACATTTGAAAACTTTGCTATACCTATGTTGATGGAGCTATAAAACTCCATAATCTTACTCGTGTTTAGTGCACAGTCTACACGCTCGCTCCAGACGGTAAAGCCCATGTCACAGGTCTTAACCGATACATAGCATGCCTCAAGCGGCGGATTATTGGGTATTGAAACTAATACTATATCAAACATATCCTTGAGAGTGAGTATGACCCTTTCAAAATCCTGTTGTCGAATATCCAAATAATCTTCCACTGGATCCATAAAACTGGCCGACATTATGTAGGCATTCTTATATTTTGTTTTTAATATTTCATCCCTAAAATCCATCTTATCGCTTCTTAGGACACTCAAAAGGCCCCTGCCTTTAGGTTTGGATTCACAACCAAAAAATTTGTAAACACAAGGGTAAAAAACATCTGCATCTAAGATACATGTGCTATAACCCATATCCGCAAGGTAGACACCCAAATTGGAAACCATAATGGGAACATCGGCCGAATCGGAGGCTGGTATAAAACCTATTACATTTTCAAGTATTTTTTTGCTCTCCAGCTCCTCATATATACTCTCTTTGGGGGATAGACTTCCCAGCTCCCCCATTATGTCTATTCTTTTTGCTGAATCCATGACTCAACCTCCTTTTCTATTGTCGGCAGCTGATCCATTATATTTTCGTTACCTTTCCTGCTTAGGATAGTTATGGTGAACCTGGCATCCCCATCATCGCTGTACTTGGCGTAGTTATCCGATTGGGCCTTTGTACCCTCCAGTATTAATGCCCTTGGAAGTATGTTTTCCATAAATTCGTTGCTCTTCATTACCTTTTGCCTTTGTTCTTCACCGAGCTTGAAGACTTCTTTATAAACTTCGTAAATTGAATGCCCCTTATTGTTCAAAAGGTCCCTTACAGTAATGCTGTCAAACAACACCTCAAGTCTGCGGTACTCTCTAGAACCGGGAAGCTCGGGATCCCCAGTATCCTCTTTATCGTTGAAGGACACCCTTATCCTAACAACATCCCCGGGTGTGAGGATATCCCCACCACAGTTGAGATAATTGTAGGGAAGTGTCAAAACCTCATTGCTTTCATCAAGTTCGTACAGCCACTCGTTTTTTAAAGGCTTCTCCGTTGTCAATTGATCTAGAAATATAGGCGATTTACTCCTCATATAATATAGTGTGTATTTGTCCAAAACATCATCTATCTCCTCATAGGCAACCATGTCCTCGGTATATTCCTTGCGTATTATTGAATATTTTTCGATCATACTTGAAGTCAAAAGTGTATTTGCCGGCACCCCTGCCGACGGTTTTATTCTAATTATGTCAACGGTATCCTTGGCTGCACTGTCAGCGTTACTTAAAATCACAAATGAAACGGCGACTATTATTATACATATAACCACCGCAAAAAATCTTTTCGGGAACTGGCGTCCCGGTTTTATATCCCTAATGCTGTTTATTTTCATTTTAATACCCCCTGTTCTGTGATAACTGTCACCACTATAGACGTGATGATGCTACATTTATTTAAAATATATGCACCCGGGAAAATATCCCCCTGCATATATAATTTAAGGCTAAGTCTCAAGGTTTTCTTCTTATATCTTTAACTTTACTTAAATATGCCATTTAATATGTTAATATATATTCCTTTAAATTCATCATTTATTGTACAAAGCTTTTTTCCCGTTTCAACCTGCTGATCGAAGTCGGGAGAGTACGGGATTTTTCCCACACATTGAGGTATGTTGCTAAACACATCCCCACTTAGCTCGGATAAAATTTCACATGTTACCTCCGGTGTCAAAGGTTTTTTGTTGTATAAATTTTGCTCGTTATAGTTCGTTATAATAACTTTTGACTTCATTGCCATAATACCCAAGGAACCCCTTTCGAGCTTACCCATACTGCTTACAGTATTTATAACAGAATAAAGGCTATTATTAATACAAAGGGCTACCGAATCCAGATGAATCAATATATCATCATAATCTTTTAACCATTCGATGGGGATATCCATAATAACAAGATTAAATTGGGTCTTTAGGACTGTCGCAAGCGTTATTAGGCGTTTTACATTTATAAGCTCCATAATCTTATCTTTACTGTCAATAGAGTAGGCTAGGGCCATAAGCGACAGATTGCTATTTATCCTGCAGGAGCCCTTTTCATAGGATTCGGGCTTTACAAGACATTTGATAAGCGAACTCCAAAGTTCTGGGTTAAGATTTACTTCCTCACCAAATTTGCTATAGTATAAATTCATAGCCCTAAAGTCCAAATCAAAATCTATTATAATAGTTTTTAGTCCCTGCACGCTTGCTTCCATTGCCAAATTTGCAGCTGTGCTTGTCACACCAGAACCCCTATGTCCCGTAATTGCGATAAAACGGTTAATATTGGTTGAAAACAGCGGAGTGCTTAACCCGACCTTCCCAGAGATTGGCTGGCTAGGCTTTTTAGGATCCGTTCTAAAAAGCGGCATCCCGCTAGACTGCCTTAAGATATCGGGATTTTTAGATTCCCCCCCACTGGGTGCTGGTCCTCCAGTCTGTCCTGGGATATCAAAATTTTTAGGTTCCATCCTGCTAGGCGGTATTTCATCGGATCGCCTTGCGATATCAGGTTCCTTGGACCCCGCCCCTATAAACGGTAATTTCTTAGATCTTCTCACAGTATCAACCTTTTGAGGTGTCTCGGGTACCTCCGGCTTAATTATCACAGTCTGTTCTGCTATCTCCTCCGCACCATCAGTAGCACTTAGCAAAACGGTGGCACCTAAATCCGGTTGCTGATTTTGTGGTTCTTCTGTCTTGCGATCATCATCCAAAACCGTTGGCTTTTCCTTTTGGGGTCGTGCCCCGTTATCGGTTTTTTTCATTGTCTTTATGAAATTCCAAAAGTTCTTTGTTCCTCTATTCTTCCCCTTATCCTGGTTGTTTGCTTTTTTTTCATGGTCTGAGGTATCTCCCCCTGGTTCTCCATCCCCGCCTTTGTGACGGCATATCTCTACTATTAGGGATGTGGGGATCTTGATTTTATCCACAAAATAAATAAAAAATCTTTTATCTTCGCCCGTAGCCTGTTCAAAAACATTTTTATACTGAGGTTCTTTGGTTATATATTTAAACACAGTATCTGGATAAATCTTATCCATCAGTTCTTTAAAATCATTTATTAACCTTCCAAAAGTCGACATAGAACAATTGATTCCTTGGTCAACAAGAAATATTATATCTATATCTTCTTTATTGCCTTTGAGGTAGAAAAAAGCCTCTTCAATATTTCTATCATACCTTACAACATTTATATCCCCATGTCTTTCAAGGATTTGTTTTAGGGCCCCGCCGTTTGCTCCAGCAATTAGATATACCCTCATACTTTCCCCCTGCTACTTAAAAAATTTGCTTCATGCCTTATAAACTTAAAAATAAAACCACCATATTTTGATATACTAGGCTGTCCCTGGCGGTTTGTTTTTCCACTCAATTACTATCCTACAACATTATAAAATAAAATCATACAAAACAAAAGACAAAATTTTGCTTTTTAATGAGGTTTTTCAAGGGGCACTGAACCTCACTATATTTCAATGCCCCAAAAATAACAATTACTTAAAGGCATCCGCAAGATTTGTATTCACCGTTTCCACTTCAAAATATCCCTTATCGACATTTGTTCTTAAGAATTTGACATAATTATCGATAATATCATAGTAGTTTTGAAAATACTTTGAAGCAAACTCGTCAAATGCGCCTATTGTTGCTGTGGCTGCCTCGCCATCCCAAGTGTTCCCTAAATCTTTAATAGTGTTTTGCCCACTCAAAAGCGACTCCCTTAGTTCATTGTTCAGGTTTTCGATGCTAGTTGCTATTTGCGCCACCTGATCCGTATTAACTCTAATTTGGCCTGCCATCTAAAATACCCCCTTTTGTATTAATTGGTAAGTTTTCTTGCTTCCGTAATATTTGTTTCTTGCCTATTTACATAGTGTTCTTTTTGTTTCATTAGTGTCTCGCTCGCCGAAAGAATCTTCTGCGACATTCTCTCTAGTTCCGTACAAAATCCGGTGATCTGATCCACAAAAGCAATATTATCCGCACCCTCCCATGCTTCTCCCATGGTTTGTGCCTGCTCCATTAGTTTTTTGTAGATCTCTGTATAGTTTTCTGATATTTCCGCCAATCTTCCCGATGCCTTTTCAAGCTCTTCGGGTGTTACTCTTATAACTTTCCCCATTTTAATACCCCTTTCTGTATGGTTTTTATATCAACATCAGTCTGGAACCATTTTTAATACCCAGCTCAGCAACCGATGTATTGATATCAAATATTTTCCCCGAATCAGCGTCGCAAAGGATTGTGTCATTACTTGCTCTAAATTCCCCTTGTGCCAAGCTACTTAATGCTGATGAAATAAGGCTTAGCACCTCACTTAACACGCTTTCGGGAGAAATAAAAATGTCATAGCTTGTATTGGAGGAAGGCAAAAAAACCTCAACTAATATTCTTTCCATTTAATCCTCTCCCCCTCCTTCTTTTAAAACCTTGATCCTTACTGGTTTCCCTGCTTTTACAGAGAAGCCGAAATCCTTACCTATTTCCTCCCTTATTTCCCTAGTGGTTTTTAAAAGCTTTAGCTGATACTGCTCCGATATTCCGTTCCCTATCCAAATTCCGTCGGATTGGGTTATGTGCTTTTTATACCAAGGATCAAAGGAAACCCCTGTTATACCTTTTATTGAATCAGAAGCGATAAGGTTTAAATTATGTTGTGTTTGTCCCTTTTCTAGTATTAGACTAAGCCTTTGTGCCCCCTCCTCCGATAATGCATTTTTTAACTCGGATATAGAGTCTAATACCACAATCTTTTGTTCAAAGGCTTGAACTGGCTCCCCTTTTTCTTGAGCCTCTTTTTGCATATTGTGCCTGTATACAACCTCGTCAAACAGCATCTCAATAGCGGATTCACATTCCTTAAGTGTCGAATAGTATTTTACGTTTTTATGATTACCATCTTTATAGTTATGTAAAATATCAAAAACAGTAACATCAAAGTTTTTTGATAGCAACAAGGATAAAGCATATACAAATGCAATATATTCTGATGTTGCTGATAATACTAAATTTATATACGATTGCCCAAATGGGTAGAAGTGGACTTCCAAGGAATCCTTTTCTACACCTATAGGGATTAAAAGGGCCTTTTCATCAGAAACATAGTCCGATATAAAATCCAAATCAACATACTCGGGCAATATTGGTATTCTTTTGGCAAGGGACCCCTTCCAGCTTTCTTTAATTAATTTGCATTGCCCCTGAATAAACCGCAAAGGCATTTTATCGGTAGTAACATAAGCTATCTGGAATTCGTAAAGCGCATCCCTTTTAATAATACCCCGCCCTTTAAAATGCGAAGGAGTCAGTCCATTAGTCTTACCTACAATGGATGAGTATTCTGTTTCATCATTAAGCTGCATAGCAATAAGCTGTTTGAAGTTTTGCAACAAGCGAAAGCGAACCGCATTGGTGCCAGTGGCCGTAAGCACAAAGTAAATACCATATTTTGTGCCTTCCCGTGAAAGGTACGATACCGCATCTTCTTTTTCTTCGAAGATTTCCGTAAATGCAGCAAAATTGTTAATAACCACTACGATTGATGGAATACTTTTGCCTGAAAGAGTCCTGTAGGATTTTATGTCACCACCATCGTCTGCAAAAAGTCTTTTCCTCTTTTGTATTTCTTCAAACAAATATTTGAAAGTATTATTTACTTTTTCTGTGTCATCCGGCAATATTACATCTCCCACATGGGGTGCCGCCGAAAAAGCCTTCAGTGTCTGCGAAGAAAAATCCAATATATATATGTTGACTTCGTCTGGCGTATGTTCCTGCAATAACGAATAGACCATTGTCGTAAGGAAGGTTGTCTTACCGCTCTCTGCTGCACCATACACAATTGTATTCCCCTCCTTACTAATAGGCAACCTCAAGATGCACTGCCTTTGCCTTGCGGGATCATCGAATTCACCTATGACCGGATTAAGTTCATATTCCTGCCCTCCCACGATACTGTATTTTTCTTTTAAATTATCCAAATAAATAAATTCGGGTATGGGTTCTAGCCATAGGGGTCGAATTTTTATTTTTTCTTCTTGCGCTATATTGCGCATGTATTTGGTTATGACATCCAATTGTTTTTCCGGCTCGGCGATATCCTTATTTTTATTATCAATTTTCATTTGCTTTATTGGCCGGCCAGTCCTATCAATTACTATTATACTTTTATCCCTTTCTATTTGGACCCCCTCGGAAGGGTAATAGGGGGCACCTGCCCAAGCAGATTGACCCAATTCGAATATCTCATTGTAACCAACCTGAAGGTAAAACCTCCCTGTATTGGCCAACTCCGCAGCCTCCGGCCTTTTTAACATATCCATGCTATCGGAGCGTTCCTGCACTTTTAAACATACCCTAAATTTACTATTGCTCCATATTTGATCATCAACCACTCCAGAAGGTTTTTGTGTTGCCAATATCAAGTGTACCCCAAGGCTTCTGCCTATACGGGCTGCACTGATTAGCTGCTGCATAAACTCCGGTTGTTGGGTCTTTAACTCCGCAAACTCATCAGAAATAATGAAAACATGTTGGATGGGCTCTTTTACACTGCCCTCCCTGTACATCATTTGATATTTGTAAATATCAATATTGCTAATACCCGATTCTTCGGTAACCCTGGCAAAAATCTCCTGGCGGCGCAACAACTCACTTTCTATGGATATAAGAGACCTTTTTACGCTGGCACCGTCAAGGTTTGTTATGATACCCATCGTATGGGGTAGGTTTTTAAAAGCCTTTGCCATCCCCCCACCTTTATAATCTATAAGTATAAAAGCAACTTCATAGGGGTGGTAATTCACAGCCAAAGATAAAATATATGTAATAATAAATTCACTTTTTCCCGAACCCGTCATACCCGCAATCAAACCATGGGGGCCATGAAATTTCTCATGTAGATCCAGTTTTAAAATACCGCCATATGTATCTACTCCAACAGCAGCCTCCAGATTTTTTGTGGGATCATTTTCTTTCCATCTCGACAAAGAATTCAAATGCTCAACCTTCCCCACCCCGAATAATTCAAGAAAAGTTATCATTGTAGGCAGTTTTAGGGAGCTGTCTAAAATGTCAAGCCTTACATTTGCGAGCTTTTTGCTCAATGGGAGAATGGGCCTATCAATAAATATATCCGGCTCAAATGCCGTAAACTGACCTGATATATCATTTTTGTCGAATATCTTTCCTGCATATTCATCCAGCTCCACAACAGCGGAACACTCCTTGGGCACATCCTTTAGTTCATCAAAAAATGTTATTATACTTATGTTTAAATTCCTTTTCTCAGAATAAACCTTATTGAGCATCTCGGCACGTAAGGATAGACTCTTACTCAATGCAAATACAATATAATAGGGCATCACATCGCCCATCTCAGGATCGTTTACTTCCATTCGCTCGCTGATTACATTTTCCATGTAAGCAGATATTTCTTTTACTTCGCTTTGGTTGCATGCTATGAACCTGATTTTTTTATCGTTGCTCCAAACATGGGGCAGCCATTTAACAAAATTAAGATCCCTTTCCTTGGAAGAATCATATATAAATATCGTCTTTACCTCGTCATAGCTATACAGGGAAGTAAGCTGGATGATCAGCCCCTTACAAAATTCTTTTACAATGTTGCGTTTTCCAATTATGCCAGATATGTAGTTGTCGAACAGAGATAATGTAATCGGTACCTGTTCAAGAATTTTGGGTGCTTCGCAAAGCCTGTGCATATCCTCTGTCAAGTTGTCATCCTCAAGTGAAAATTTTCTTTCGGAATAGTTAATCTTTAAGGACATGGGTACATCCCCAAGCCCCACCCTAAGTCTTAGAAAATCGTCCTGTCCCGGACTTCTCTCCCACAAATTTCTCTGTACATTTTCTATTCGTTGAATGCATTCTTCAATATGAACATAGTTTTCAAATAATATTTCTTTTTGCCTTATATATTCAGCATTTAAGGTTTCGGTTATATTATCCAGATACCTCGTGTATTTTTCCTGCCTTAAAGCTTCCTTCTTGTATTTCTTTTTCTTTTCATACCTTTTTGTAAGAATAGGCCATAACACTGTACCTAAAAGCATACTTACAGACATTACAAGAGTCGGTGCTACCGATGTAAAATCACCACCCCTTGATATTGCATTGTGGAATGAAAAGAATGCAGAAGACAGAAAGGCCATACCCATAGTCATGGATGGGCCTAAAAGAAATATTAGGGGTATCTCCTCACCAATGGCATTGCTAGGGGGAGAATCTACTTTAATCTCCAGTTCTTCGATTCCCCTTTTAAATCTCGGTGAGCGGTAAAAAAAATCCCACTCGGGTAAATCATATTCCTCTTCGTCTATTAGTTTTACAGCCTGCCTTTTAAAGGGGGATAACTGCCCCGACATAAGGTTTATACTTCCATCGGGATTATTGAACGCTATAAAATTAGTACCTATAATAATTTTGAATCCTATTATGTAAATGGTATCTCCTGGCACAAGTTCTCTGGTTTTGATGCGATAACCGTTTACAAAAGTCCCGTTGGTGCTGTCCAAATCTGTTATGCTCCATTGATTTTGGGAAAATTCCAAGCATGAGTGATGGGAAGATACGAAGTTGTTATTGAATACAATGGTATTATCGTGGGAACGTCCGATTGTAATCCTGGCATCACAATTTAGCACGGCCTTTTTATATATTTGACGCCCCTGGGTAATAGGCTCGGTAAAAATAAAAGCCCTGCAGTTTTCCGCAACTAGTAAAATGTTAGATATGGTAAGAGGCAGTAAGGCATTACTCTTTAGAACCCCATTATTTGGCGCTAAAATTTTTACACCCCGATTGGATTTTAAATACCATTGGCCGTCTATGCCCTCTATACCGATTATTTGGCGATTGTTGCCCGACTCATCAGTATCACTTAACCAATACTGACCACTCACTTTTTGCGGTAGTGTAGTTGTATTTATGCGGTTTTTTATTATCAAAGTCACAAGCATCATTCTACCCCCCACATTTATCAAAACCAAATATCAAATTTGAAATAATGGGGGTTAATTTTAAAAATTAGTATGAAAATCTCCCCTATTAATCCTTTGATATGAATTATTGACCTTATTTCAAACATTATATGAAAGTTATAGAAATTAGTCAATAGTTATATCCCATATTTTTATTTCTCCCCTACAAATAAAACCATTGTTCCTCTTCCCCATTGTTATCACCTAGCTTTTCCCTTTCACTTCCATCTAATTTTATTCTGTAAAGGTTTCCTCCGTCCCCTCTGTTAGCATAATAAATCCAACCCTTTGTGATATTTATACAATCGCAATTATCTTCGCAAAGCTTTGTCTTATTGTTGCCATTCCCATCGATCCTGTAAAGCTTCCCGCCATTGCTTTTGTTTGAATAGTAGACAAACCCGTCTCTTACATTTATGTTTGATGAAATATCCTCATTTATCTTGAAAACACCCGTACCGTCTAGGAGCATTTTGTATATCCTTCTTTTATCGTTATTGTTTACATAATATATATGCTCTCCCTCTACATTTACATAATCACAATCTACATTGTTTAGCTTCACTTTTTTTGCTCCATCTAACCCCACTCTACATATAACCCCGGAATCATCCCTATCAACATAATAAATCCAATTATCTGTTATGTTCAAGCAATAGGATTTATCAGCGTTTATTCTTTCTTTTTTCTCCCCATTTAAATCTATCTTGTAAATCTTATAGTCATCACTTTCATTGCTGTAGTAAATCCAATCACCTTTTACCGTCATATCCCAGGATTTATCGGAATTTAATTTTTTTATCTTTGAGCCATCAATACCCATTTTATATATTGAGTCCTCATCACCCGAATCGGTGAAATAGATCCAATCCTCCAAAACATTTATATACCAAGCAGATATGTCCCCCATTATTTGCTCATGGTTGCCATCAATATCCACTCTGCAGATTTTATTTGCAGAGGAATAATAATCCCACCCCTTTCGGGCCGAGGCAAGACCACCATTTAGAATATTACCCTGCATGTTGCCTCTGGAATATCTACGAATTGGTATATTCGTTTGTATTTCTTTTTGGGCATCTAGATTTTTGCTTACGTTTATATCGTTAAAAATATCATCGTCAAAGAAAATATCATCGAAATCCTTTGAGCTTTCAATTTGATTTTTAGTATTAAATCCTTGGTATATACCTGTCTTGTTTAAATCTGCTTCGTTCTCTAAAGGTTTTTTCTTTGCCTTTTTATACCCCGGCAGCGTAAGAATACGGTTTCTCTCTTCTGCACTCATGGATACCAAAGCCTTTTCCAGCTCAAATTTCATTTGTGTGGCATCTATATATCTATCCGAAGGGTTGAACATGCAAGCCCTAAGGACTACTTTCCCAAGATCGTCCCTTGATTCGGCGGGCAAATTCAAATCTTCCCCGGATATCCTTCTTTCAAGGGCCTCCTCACTGTCTTTATATCTTATAACCTGTGGATAAGGAGGTACCAGTGGTATTCTGCCACAGTTTAATAGCCGATATAAAACGATACCAAGGGAATACAGATCGGCCTTAGCATCGTATTTATCTCCCCTAAATACTTCGGGAGCCATAAAAAGTGGTGTACCCTTCATAGAGGCAGCCCGTCCGCTTTTTGATAGTTCTTTGGATATCCCAAAATCCCCCAGTTTGAATTCCCCATATTTGGATATAAAAATGTTTTCATCCTTAATATCTCTATGTATTATGCCCCTTTGGGAACATGTTTCAAGGGCCGCACAAATATCCATACCAAGTTTTATTACATCTTTTCTTGCTATGGTCGCCTCCCCAATATATTTATTCAATGTCTTGAGGTATTCCATTCTCAGGAAGATATCCCAACCCATCGGATCATCTCTTCTTTGCACCATATGATCTTCATACCCGACAATATTGCTATTCCCCTTGAGTGCATACATAACCCTAATTTCATTAATTATGTTTTTTACAGAGCCTTCAAAATAGTCCATCAATGAATTGTCACTTGTTGCCATCACTGCTACAGCTTCCCTATACTGTTCCTTTGTCGGTACACGTATAACTTTTAATGCAGACTCGTATCTAAAACCCCATTCTTCTTTTATTATTTTGTATACCTTACCAAAGCTTCCTTCTCCGATTAATTCTTCTACATACCATCCGCCCCAGAGGGGTTCATATTTTTTTATATATTCTATATCTGATTGCACTTCTTACCTCCTGCCGATTGTGCTAATTGATTTCTTCGATATATATTAATAAAGAAGTTATATTATCATTTCCCCCTCTCTTTAGTGCCTCATCTACTAAGGAAGTACATAGTTTTTCAGTCTTCTCTTTCTTTTGGGTTATTTCTAGTATCAGCTGTTCATCAACCATACTTGTAAGGCCATCACTGCATATTAAAAACATGTCACCTTTTTCTATTTCAATAATATCGGAAATGTCGGCCTCCAAAATCCCTTCATCGGGTGATATACCCAAATACCTATATAATCTATGTCGGCTACTATGTTTTAGAGCAGACTTTTGAGTTAGAGCACCAAGTCTTACCAATCTTTCCGCCTCTGTATGGTCAGTAGTTAAGCGTTTTATATTTCCTTTCCTTATCAGATAAACCCGAGTATCTCCCAAATTTAGTGCAACTGCTTTATTGTTGGAAATAGCTAGACAAGCAAAAGTAGTCCCCATAGGACTGCTTTTTTTAATAGACATTTCATATATGTATTCGTTGGCCTTTAAAACATAATTTTTAAGGCAATGTATTATAAGACCAATATCTTTATTTTCCGTGTTCTGCCTAATTTTTTCATGTAGTTTTTTTAATATTTTCATTGCTGCATAGGAGGCTTTTTCCCCGTACTTTTGTCCTCCCATGCCGTCACATACAGCAAAAATATATTCGCTTGCAGTTTTGGAGTTTGAAAATTGGGCACAAGTATTCGCACCGATCTCTTTTATAAAGGCACCATCAAGATAAAGATTGTCTTCATTTTTTTCCCTCAATAGCCCAATATGTGTATAAGCGTCGACCTCAACCCTTACCATCGCAGCCTCCATACACTGTGCATCCTATTTCTTTGGTTTTTCATAATTCTATTTCCTCATCTTTTGTATTCTTTAATTAGTTTTCCAACTCCAATTTTTGTATATTTACCACCCTCAGCTTACTACTGCTTGAAATATCCGATAAATATTTATTAAATATGGCTGTTTTAAATTTGTACACAGTCTTTACCTCAATTTTGCACTTGTTTTCTCCTACAAGTATAAAGTTTACGGTAAAGTCATTGTATTTATTATCCCGTGTCTGATAATAATCGTCTAAATTGAGTGCAGTGCAAAAATTTTCTTTAAATTTTTCTTTAAATTCGTCAATATCTATCTTGGATTCGACATTTATGGCATCCCCCGAAGTCTCCGATACTGAGGCTGCTGCACGACTAGATGAAACAACCACGGCATTTATTACACATATATCACCGAACGCACTTAAAAGTTCTATGCCTGGGGATAGCAATACTGTAAAAAAAACAATTGCAGCAAAAATATAGGCAACAAATTTCATTTTACCACCCCCTAATAAGCATAAGGATCCATATCTTTGTAGTATCTAATACCGGTAGAGGGAATGGTAAATTTAACCGATAGCTTTTTTTCAAACTCTCGTCCAAACACCTTTATTGAAAAAGGAAACCTTCCCTCAATACTAACATTAAAGCTTTGACCCTTTTGTAGGCGAAGTGCTGTATTATCCCTTCCCCTGACCACCTGTGTATTGTCCATGTATACCCTAACCCCATCTATATTATCCCTGTACAACGGTTTTGACTCCAGATCAGCTATCACGTTTTCCACCATATCACCAGTTACGTAATTTACGATGGATGCCTCTGTTGCCACATTAAACGTGTTGTATACCAAAGTAAGATACCATGGGAAAAACAGCAGAAAATTGGTAAATGATAGTATAAAAAACGATACCAACACTGCTGCAAGAATAGAATTTGCTATTCCTTTCATTCCAAACCCCCTGTAAAAGTTATGTAATAACCAAATAGTCCAGCACAGTCCCCGATTTTAGCCTGTGATGTGGTCCTTGATAAATTCCTGTACCATCCTCCAAATATCACTAACAATGGTGTCGGATATACCCCCAATTGCAACAACAATTATTCCAACCACTACAACAGCACCCAGGGATATGGCAATCTCTTTGATTCCAAAGCCATTTCGATTGCTTATTAGACGATTTGCATTTCCCTTGAATGTTCTAAAGCGTTTTTTCATATTACTTTCCCCCTGATCCGTAATTAATTTATTTACGTTTACTTTACTAATTATAATTCTACCAAAATATTCTTCACTTTTCAAGATATTTAATTGTTTTTAATAGTCCAAGCCAAATTTGGGGTGTATTGGGGGGTAAGTATAATTACTTCTTTGATTTCCTTTAGCATCCTTAATAAAGAAAATAATTATTGACATTATCTTTCCATTCTGTGTATAATTCGTTTAAAGTAACTGCATTTGTCGCCGTCAGCTAGAAAATAGTTATACTTTGACTTGGTATTTGCGATATGCAAAAGATATGGGGGTAGACCTAAAATGACTTATAGTACATTAAATCGTTCTTCTATTATGGAATTGGCTACATATTTAATGGGCGAATACAGTGGTTGCGTTAAAGAGAATGCAACGCTTCGGGAGAACATAGCAAGGCTAAAAAAAGAGCCGAGTGCTAATATACCTTACATAGAGACAATCGAATTGGCAATTAGCATAGATCCATCAGTGGGTGATATTTCCGTTCTTAAAACAAGCAGTTCAAACGATTACTCATCGGCCATGTTTGCGGTATGCTTCCAAGACGACAATGACGTTTATATACAATACAGTGGAACGCCACCCGGTGGTTGGGTTGAAAATCCTATTTCGTATAGTTCACATACTAAAAAAGTTTGCGCCGAGGATGGTATTAGCTCCCAAATTCAATTGGACGGTCTTGCCTTTTTCGATGAATGTGTGAGGGAACACGCAGGATACGGCCACTCGGGTGAGCTTGTTGTGAGCGGACATTCCCAGGGGGGAAATATTGCAGAATATGCAACGATGATGTCTAAATATGCACCCCTCATCGACCAGTGCATTTCATTTGATGCCCCAAATCATTCTAGCCAGCTAAAGGAACATATTTTGACCTCTTTCGGAGAAGAACATTATGAAAAAATGAGAAATAAAATTTTTTCAATAAACGGGGATAATGATTATGTGAATGAACAGGGAAATGAAAGTTTCGCAACGGCTGAATACTACATTGCTACCGATAATGCTTGGGCACACGAAAATGGCCGCGGGGGCCTTGCTGGATGGCATGACTTTCTTTATTTCTTCGACCGAGAAACTGGAGAACTGCTGCCCCACGATGCAGAACAAGGGCCGATCGGAAGGCTTATGGCTAGGGTCGCTAAGCGTATCAATGAGCTTCCGTCCGAACAACAGGAAGACTGTGCAATGGCAATGATGTGTATTATCGAGATCCTTTTAGGCTCAAAAGATATAGAGGACTTAAAACGTATAGGATTTGGTGCTGAGGAATTAATTGGAATGATTGCAGTGGGCCTTCCTATCCTTTTGGAAGAGCTTCTAAATGACCAGGAAGCAATGGATGCGATAATCTCTGGGTCTATACCACCAGAAATTAAACTACAAATTGTAAAATTCCTCGATGAGGCACCGCCATGGCTTGCTATAGTAGCAGTAGGGATGGGCTCGCTGATTGCTATATCTATATCATCTAAGGGATTAGAACTCGCTTCCAACGCAATAGTAATCGCCAAGTTATTGGATTTTGTAATTACTGAAGTCCAGAACATTAAACATTTCACGGAAGAAGTTAAGAATACAATAGTAGACATATGCAATACCGTTAAAGATTCCCTTGGAGAAATCGTAAAATTTATTCATAGCATGACTCCGGGGGTGCGTTATGCAAATTCAAATCCATACTTTAAAGTAAACACTTTAAAACTTAATGATTATGCAACACGCGTTAATAAAGTAAACAGCAGATTGAAGCGGCTTGATAAAGATTTAGGAAGTCTGTATTGGAAGGTTGGTCTCCTTGATCTACTTGATGTTTTGAAAGCTAATTTACTAACTAGTGAAAGTCCAACACTTATACAAATAAGGGTGTACTTGGAGAACTCTGCAAAAAGATTTGAGTCCGCCGAAAACAAGGCTCTCACAAAAATGGAGGGATAATAAAATGGCTACTCTTAATGAATGCAAAGGGGAATTGCGTTCAATTATCAATGAATTATGCGACATTGAATGGGGTATTCGACAGGATTTCGCTGGCATCGGCCAAGATTTATGTGCCGACTGTGTAAGAAGGATTGCCGACAAGTATGAGGGTGTTTTAGCAAGACTTGAACGGGTAAACCAAAATCGAATTGCTTCGTGTTTAACCCGCGAAGAATAGGAGGTATTATATGCCTAAACAATTTATACACACGGAGGAAATTGCGTCTGCGGCAAGCAAACTTCGCAAAGCCAACAATAATATTAATGATGAGTTTCACGCTATGGAGAATGCCGCCAAATATCTAAAGGATGATTGGATGGGTAAGGCAGGCAATATGGCATACACAACAATTCACCGATTGTTTACAAATGGTAAAATACGTTCCGAGGTAATCCAAAATTACATTGACATGCTTCAAAGACATGTAAACCCCGGATATATAAATGCGGAAAATGCCAACGTCAATTTGGCTGATAAATTTAAGTAGGGTGTGATTTATAATGATTATTGAGGTAAACCACAAAACATTGCGCACTGTCGCAACAGCAATAAAAAACTATTGCTCTTTCCAAGAAAGTGAAATGAATCTAGCTGATGCTGAAATCAAATCTATGCTTTTATCAGGTTGGCTCGGTCCCGATGCACAGCAGTTTGGTAGGGAATGGGAGTGTATTAACGAGAAAGGCTCAACCTCAGCCGAGCTTCGCGAGTCTTTGGAAAATCTTGCTGAAAATCTTATCGCCTGTGCTAACGAATACCAAACAGCTCAAGAAGACTCAGTTAATGAGGCAAGCCTCCTACCAAAATACTTTTATTGGTAATCTACAAAAATATATCTTTTTGCCTCCAACAGGGCTACCAAATTCAGCATAAAATTAAATGGCAGATTGTATAATCTGCCATTTGGCTTACGTATCATAATATTTTCGTGGAGCGGCTTTATAGGTCCTCCCCCTCATGGGCATCTTTTTCATTTTCTTGACTGCATTCCGATTCGCTGTCACCTTCATTGACCAGTCTTGCTATAGCCACAACATTAACCCCCTCTTTCATCCTCATAAGAGTAACTCCTTGCGTTGCTCTTCCTAGGGTGCTTATATCGTGGGCACGAATTCTTATAATGGTACCATCCGAGCTTATTAACATTACATCGTCGTCATCGCATACTAGCTTCATGCCGACAAGTTTTCCAGTCCTTTTTGTCCTTCGGTATGTCAAAATACCCTTTCCGCCCCTGAACTGTACTTTATATTCGTCAAGCTCCGTTCTCTTTCCAAAACCATTTTCCGTTACCACCAACAAACTGGTGTCTTCGATAAATGCACTCATTCCAATTACTTCATCGCCATCATCAAGCCTTATACCCCTTACACCTTGGGATACTCTCCCTAAGGGTCTGGCATCTTTTTCGTTAAATCTTATAGACATACCATTTCTGGTTACTAACAATATATCCTTTGTACCATCGGTAAGCTTAACATCTATTAGCTCATCATTTTCCCGCAGCGATACAGCAATCAGCCCACCCCTTCTGATATTGTCATAATTCATGAGATCGGTTTTTTTGACTATACCGTTTTTGGTGGCCACAAATAGGTATTGTCCCTCTTTGTATTCACTTATAGGTATAACCGTTGTAATCTTTTCATCCTGATCAAGTTCCAGTAAATTTACAATAGCTGTACCCCTTGCCTGACGTCCTGCCTCGGGTATCTGATATGCCTTTAATCTGTATACCTTCCCTTTATTTGTGAAAAAGAGTATGTAGTTATGGGTGCTGGTAACATAAAGATTTTCAACAAAATCCTCTTCCCTTGTACTCAGCCCTATGATACCTTTACCCCCTCTTTTCTGACTTTTATAAGTATCGGCTGGGAGTCTTTTGATATAACCAAAATGCGTAAGCGTTAAAACTGTTTCCTCTTCCTCAATCAAATCCTCATAATCTATATCACTTTCATCGGGGATAATATTTGTCCTTCTTTCATCGCCATATCTTTCTTTTATATCTGTCAGCTCTTCCTTAACAATGCTTAAAACCATAAATTCGTTTTCAAGAACATTTTTAAAGTATTTAATTTTCTCCAAAAGATCTTGGTATTCTTTTTCAAGTTTTTCCCTCTCAAGAGCCGTCAATCTCCCCAGTCTCATATCTACAATAGCTTGTGCCTGCTTTTCACTGAAGGAAAATCTCTCCATCAGGGTTTCTTTTGCTGCTGTTTCATTTTTTGAACCCCTAATAATTTTAATTACCTCATCAAGGTTATCAATTGCTATTTTAAGGCCCTCTAATATATGAGCCCTTGCTTCAGCTCTTTTAAGTTCGAATCTGGTTCTTCTTATTATTACTTCTTTTTGATGACCTATATAATGATCTATGGCCTGTTTTAAATTGATAATATGGGGTTCAAACTTTTTGTCCGGGGTCTGGATCAAGGCCACCATATTTACATTGAATGAATCCTGCATTTGTGTGTTTTTGTAGAGCTGATTTAAAACAACATTTGCATTGGCATCCCTTTTAAGCTCTATGATAAGTCTCATGCCATCCCTATCGGATTCATCCCGCAGATCCGATATGCTTTCTATCCTTTTTTCCTTGACCAATTCAGCTATTTTCTCTGTAAGTCTGGCCTTATTAACCTGATATGGCAGCTCCGTCACCACTATCCTTTGCCTATTGGTAGTCATTTGTTCTATATCTGCAACAGCTCTTATAACTACCCTTCCCCTGCCGGTCCTGTATGCATCTTTGATACCCTGCATCCCTACTATGGTACCAGCTGTCGGAAAATCAGGCCCCTTAATAGTTTTGTTAATTTCGTCGATACTTATCTCAGGGTTATCAATTACCTGTATTATCCCGTCAATAACCTCAGTTAGGTTATGGGGGGGGATATTGGTTGCCATACCAACTGCAATACCAGATGATCCGTTTACCAAAAGGCTTGGAAACCTCGATGGCAAAACAACGGGTTCGGTATAATGTTCATCATAATTTGGCTTGAAATCAACAGTGTCTTTGTTAATATCTCTTAGCATTTCCATGGATATCCTCGACAGCCTTGCTTCGGTATATCTCATGGCAGCGGGGGGATCCCCATCAACGGAACCAAAGTTACCATGTCCATCAATTTGCATGTACCTCAATGAAAAATCCTGGGCCATACGCACCAAGCTGTCATAAACAGCTGCATCGCCATGGGGGTGATATTTACCTAAAACTTCCCCGACGGTGGTGGCACATTTTCTGTATGCTTTTTCGGGAGTAAATCCCAAGCCATACATGGCATATAGAATTCTCCTATGAACGGGCTTTAGACCATCCCTAACATCAGGTAGAGCACGATCTATTATTACGCTCATAGCATATTCTAGAAAAGATTTTTTCATTTCTGCTTCAATGTCCACAGGAATTATTTTTTGCTCTTTTACATCTTCAGTATGTGACATTTATATTTACCTCTCTCCTATACTTGGGCGATTGCTACTTTCTTATCATTTGAATTAACAACCATAATATACGCAACACCTATATTTTAATATAGTTTTAAGAAACTGTCCACATTTTTACGGTACCTGCTGCCAGCTAAAAGATATTATCCTGAAAAAGTTATTTTGGAATCCTAATTATAAATTCAACATAGCTACCCTTGTCAAATTGTGCAGCCTTCACATTAACACCGGATTTTTTCATAAGAATTATTGCCTGCCTTATGGTATTTACAAATATTCTTATATCCTTTATGGCTTTTGTAAACATAACTTTTTTATTTTTTTCAGTCTTGTGTCTTGTGAATTTTTCTATTGCTCTTTCAACTAATTCCTCGGTCCTTTTTACATTAAGACCTTTTTCGCACACTTTTTTTAATACCTTTAACTGCAATTGCTCATCGTGAAGCTTTAAGAGGGATCTCGCATGTCTTTCGGTTAGGTTGTTGTCGGCCAAAATCTTTTTTACAAGGGGCGGAAGCTTTAAAAGCCTTATTTTATTGGCTATAGTTGATTGGCTTTTGCCTACCTTTTTAGCAAGCTCCTCTTGAGTAAACCCATGTTCATTAAGTAAATTATTGTACCCTTCAGCTTCTTCCATATAACTAAGATCTTCTCTTTGAAGGTTTTCAATGAGTGCAAGAACAGCAGAATCATTGTCATCTATATTAATAACAATGCACGGAACCTTCACTAAGCCCGCCATGGTGGCTGCCCTCAGCCTTCTCTCACCCGCCACAAGCTCATACATGTTCACCGATATTTTCCTTACGTTTATTGGCTGGATTACACCGTACTGTTTTATAGATTCACACAGCTCCTCTAGGGATATTTTATTAAATTTTTTCCTCGGTTGATAGGGGTTTGGTCTTATTTTTTCGATATCCACATAATTTATTTCCTTTTGCTTTTCTCCCCTTTCCGATCCTTCAATCCTCAATCTGTTTTCCAACATAGGGCACCATCCTTTGTAAATTTATTATTTTATCCTTTGTTTAACCTAAATTAACCCCATTTCCACGGAAACGGAAATAATTTACCTATAAAACATAAAAGTTATATTCGCCCGGTTTTCTCTAAATCCTTCTATGTTTTCAAAGAATCGTTCGCCCAAATATGCCATATTACAGCATTTTACCGCTTACATCAAAGGGTCTTTTGAGGGTTTGCCAGACTTCCTTGGATACTTTGTCGGTGTTTGTCGAAACTTTCTTATGATCACGACATTTCTTTTATAATCGCTAAAGGGTAATACAAACTCTTTTATGTCCTCTATTTTTGCCCCAAGAATATCCAAGGCTCTTTTTGAGTCTTCTACCTCCGTTGGATTGCTCCCCTTCATTGCAATAAAATATCCCCCCACCTTTGTTAGAGGAAGGCAATACTCTAAAAGTACCGGAAGTGCTGCAACCGCCCTGGCAGTTGATACATCAAACATTTCCCGAAGTCCCTCCCTTTTCCCGGCATCTTCGGCCCTACAGTGTACAGTGGAAATATCCACTAGACCAAGATTATTTATAATCTCATTTAAGAAAACCAATCTTTTTTTTAGTGAATCTAATAATTTTATTTCCCTATCTGGGTAGACTATTTTTATAGGTATTCCCGGAAAGCCCGCACCCGTGCCAACATCAATTATTTTTACACCGCTTTTTTTTATTATTGGAGCTATGCTTATAGAATCAATAAAATGCTTTATTATTAT
>JAAZML010000080.1 GCA_012798835.1 Clostridium sp. | reverse complement strand
TCAGTGGAAATACAATGTCAAGGTGTAAAAGTGTTAAAGGTTTTGAATGAAAGCAATGGATATGGCAAAATAAAAGATGGGGATATTATTTTGTCGATTGATAGGAAGGAAATAAGTAAAACGAGTGAATTATTAGATGAAGTAAATAAGAAAAAAAAAGGAGAAATAGTAGAGTTAATATTAATGCGTGATGCTAAAGAGGAACATATTAGTGTTAAAGTTGTTGAATCTAGTAATAACAACGAAAAAGCGGGTTTAGGTTTATATGTAAAAGATTATTTAAATGTAGATTTACCCTTTCAAGTCGAAATTGAAATAGGTGAAATAGGTGGGCCTTCGGCAGGTATAATGTTTGCTCTAGAAATATATAATCGACTAACCAAAGCTGATTTAACATTAGGAAAAATAGTAGCTGGCACAGGAACACTATCTTTTGATGGAGAAATAGGTGAAATAGGTGGTGTTGAGCAAAAGGTCATTACTGCTCATAAGAATGGGGCAGAAATATTTTTTATTCCAATTGGAAACTATAAAGATGCAAAGCCTGTTGCTGAGAAATATGGAATTACACTTGTACCAATAAAGACCTTTGATGATGCATTGAAATATTTAAAGGACAGACAACTATATTCTTATAGGGTTATTGAAAAAATCCCACCCTTTTTGTCTCATATTGGGGTTTTGATAAGCAATGCTGTAAATGTCAGTTGCTAGGATATCGTATTCTATCATTCTTTCTAAATAGCGATTATTATATTTTTTATAATGAGCGGTTTTTGTTATTACAGGCACAGGCGAGAAATTATTTAATTTCCTAATAATTTCTTGGCCTTTTTCTGTGAAACCTAAAACTCTCAAATATTGTGGCCCCATTTTATAAAAGCTTATTATATCGGTTTTATTTATATTAATTAACATATTAGTTAGAATTCTTTGCAATCTTGTAGTAGTATATCTTTTAGTTTTTAAGCTTTTTATCAGCTCGGTAAATGTTCCACTTTTTTTAGATTTCTGCAAAATGCGGTTTTCTAAGCCTTCATTTACATCAAATATTTCTAATAAGTCATTTTCGGAAAGATGGCTTAGATTATACAATAATATTTGACTATAATCATCTTTAGAAATAGGGCCCATCCCTTTGGAAAATTCCCTAATAAGAATTTCAAGTGTTTTAGTTGGCACATTTTTTCTAATATTATCAAGGGTGTCTGATTTATCTGAACCTAAAATTACTTTTCTTATTGATCTTGCACTAGTAATACCATTTATAATTTCATTAGAATGATAATCAGATTGGAAACGTTTAATTGTTACGGGTTTTATTGAACTTTCTAATGATAGTAAAGCTTTTAAATATTCGATACCTAATATATTATTCGGGCTTTTTAGAAATTCAGTAATTACTTCTTTATCTATACCCAAGTTGGGATATTGGGATATATAGCCTGCTAATGCACATGCTTGAGCTTTGGGAAAAGGTAAGCCTTTAGATAAGTTTTTTTTCAGTATTTGTTTAAATTTATTAGGTTCATCTAATAAGATTTCTGCAATGGTCTTAATCAATTCGATATTACCGG
>JAAZML010000137.1 GCA_012798835.1 Clostridium sp. | reverse complement strand
GCTTTGTCAATTAGTATTCTAAAAAAATTTAATAAAATTTTATGGTATAATTCAGGTTACTGAATGGATGTGGTTAGGAATGGAAGACATCGGAAAAAGACTCAGAAAAATTAGAGAAAGCAAAAATTTAAAACTGACTGGGGTTGCAAAAACTGCAGGCATCTCACAATCATCACTGAGTTTTATAGAAACAGGCAAGAATCAACCTACCGTAGAAACAGTACACAAGATTCTTACTGCTCTTAACATGACTCTTGCTGAATTCTTTGCTATTGAAAGTCAGGATCTTACCACTCTCCCCCATGACATATGGATCCTTGTTAGAAATTCAGACAACTACAATCTACTCAGGCTCATAATAGCCCTCAAAGCAGAGGGTATATCAAATGACTTAATAGCAGAGATGATAAAAGCCATTAGCAATACATTGCGTATTGCCAAAAAAGAAGGTGTGTACTGGGCCACTGAAGAAATAACGGAGGAAAAGAAAAAAAAGGGAAAAAGGTTTGCAGAGAAAATAAAAAAATCCGGATTAGAGCCGGATAAAGATAATGAATAGGCTTAAAATAGACAAAGCCTGTTAACAAGATAACCCCTTTTGTCGAAATAGTGGTAAATGGTTTCGATAGGAGGGGATAAAGTGAGTAAAATTATTATTATCGTTCCGGGCTTACCTTTTGATATTTTTGCCCTGGACGATAATGTGGTTTTAGTCAGTGAAGAATACGTTGACCAGTTGGACAACTAAAACTGCTTAACGAAAAATGAAAAATGGAGAGCGCTTTAGACGCCATAATTATATTGTATCATTTTCGTTTTTTTAAATTTAAAAAGGATGAGTATTTTGACGTACATACCCCCTGCCAAAAGAAAACCCAGGGTAGCAATATACACACGGGTATCTACACACCATCAGATTGACCGTGATTCCCTTCCCTTCCAGCGCCAGGAGCTTGAAAACTACTGCCGGTATGCCCTTAGCGTCCAGGAGTATGTGATTTTTGAGGATGCGGGATATTCGGCTAAAAACACTGATAGGCCGGATTATCAACAGATGATGTCACGTATTAGCCGGGGGGAATTCACCCACCTGCTGGTCTGGAAGTTGGATCGCATATCTCGTAATCTTAGGGATTTTACAGAACTATGGGATGATATTAAGGAATATGGTGTAACGTTCATATCCAAGATGGAACAATTTGATACATCCTCAGCTATGGGAGAGGCTATGCTGAGGATTATTTTAGTTTTTGCTGAATTAGAAAGAAAGCTCACTGCCGAGAGGGTATTTGGAATAATGCTTGCACGGGCAGAAAAAGGCCTCTGGAATGGCGCACGTGTACCTCTGGGATTTGACTGGGACCAGGAAAACAAAAAGGCGAAGCTGCATAAAGATGAGGCTGACCTAATCCAGCAGATATTTGACGTATATGAAGAATATCAATCTGCCCAGGGTGTAGCAAAATGGCTGGTGAAAAACAACAAAAAAACTAAACGAGGCGGCATTTGGGGATCCAAGGTTGTTATTGATATACTCCGCAACCCTATATATGTTGGGATATACCGCTGGAACTACAGAGAGTCGGCCAGGGGTAGCCTCAAACCTAAAGATGAGGTGATCATGGTTGAAAACGCTCTGCCGGCAATAATATCGAGGGAGCAATTTGAAAGGGTCCAAAAGCTTCTTGATGCAAATTACAAGGGGCGCCGAACCAAACACCGCCAGGGCAAAAACATACACATCTTATCCGGGCTGATTAGATGCGGATTCTGCGGAAAAACATACCTGGCCTCAAAACAGTCCAGACCACATAAAAGTGGGTACTATCCATCATATTATCGTTGTGGCACATATGTAAGAAACATGCAATGCAGAAATAAGTCCATCAGTGGCCTATACATTGAACCGTTTGTGCTGGAATATATGTGTGCATACGTTAAATCTGTCCGTTCGGCCAGGGCATCAAAAGAAGTGCAAAGAGACTTGCTGTCCCTGCTGGGACGGCCGGAGATAGAGCACATTGATTTGCCCCGGGGTGATATTGGTGTGACCTTGTTAGGTGGAATGTATGAAACGGCTACCACAAAATCAGTTAAAGCACCAGGCGATAAAATGGAACATTTAAAAAAACAAAAACAAAAATTTGAAAGAGCACTATCCCGGTTGGATGATGCCTATTATTTCCCAGAAGGGGTTAAGGGGATAACAAAAACCGAATACCTAATCAAAAGAGCAGAGTTTCAGCAACGCCTGGCTAAGGTGGACAGTGACATGGCCGTTATATCTGCTAATGCCCCACGAAAAAAAACCATGGATCTAGATTTGGTTTCCCGTTTTCTACTGCTGCATAATCTATACAATGCGGGTAGCATCCGGGATGCCCTTCCCAAGTTGGACAAGAGGGTTGTCCAGGATTTTTTAAGGGATGTGATTAGTTATATTGAGGTAGCCGAAGGTAGGGTAATCAGGATAGTATTTAATTCCCCCGAAGGAGAGATTATACACAAAGTGATATATAAGGCGTAATTTTTAAAGCAACCTTGCAAGGTTGCTTTAAAAAACTATTGATAATGCTGGGGTTTTAATGCTGTCTAGTATTTACCATCTGACAGCCGAAGGTAACAATGAAATATGACTTCAAAAAGCAACCGCCTTTATAAAAGATTACAACCATTATAAAGGTTTGGTCGGCCATATGCAAACATACCTTTGTAAACG
>JAAZML010000155.1 GCA_012798835.1 Clostridium sp. | reverse complement strand
TCGGTGACTTGGGGAGCAATACTGGTGTTTCCGACGGAGGGGGTTATATTAAATTTTGATATTTTAACCTTTCGGCTCCCGCCTTCAATAAAATCGACAATATCCATAATATCATCATAAGCCATTGTAGCCTTGAATGAAAATCTAAACTCATAGTATATATTATCGGTATTGCCTTTTCCAGCCTCGTCATCTTTTTTACCTTCCACAACGGCCTCTTTTTTCACCGGTACAGAAAAGGAAACATTCTGTATTGATTTTTCAAAGGTTTTCCCGAGCTTGTCAAGGTAATCTATACTATCGGCCGAACTGGCATCGTCCATTAGATATTCGCCGATCCGCTCGTTTTGAATATTTTTTATGCCCAAGCTGTTTTTGAGCTTATCGATGTTTGTCAAATCCTCATCAAGTTTTGCTTTTTCCTGTTGGGCTACACTGATGCTTTCTTTGATGCTTTCTATTTTGGGAAGACTGCTTCCCCATACAAACTTTACAAACACAAAAGCATATGCGGCAATAAACAGCACCCCTAATAATAAAAGTTCTCTTTTTTTCATACTAAACCCCCGCCTTTCCGATTATACTCATATCTATTGTAAAGGTATTGTCGTCACGTATATCGGCACTGCCGGTCATTCTTATATTCCTAAGCCTTGCAAGATTTGATACCATCTCTGCAACGATTATATTATCCGGGGCCATCCCATCAATTTTAATCTTTTGCCTGTTTAGGGTAACCGCATACAGTTCGGCACCCTCGGGGGTAGCACCTTTCACTGCCGCTATCAGCTCATTAACAGAAATATTTGTATTATCTATATCCGCAATTATTAGGGTTTTAGAGGATAGGGTGTTGTTAATAATCTGAAGATCTTTGGTTACCTTCTTCACTTCTGCATACTTTTCACTTTTGATCTCTGTCTCTAAGGTCTTTAGATCCATTTCCAAAGATTTTATGTACGCCTTGGGAATAAAAAGTGTGGCGGCAAATACAACTAGCACCAGCAAAGCAATTACGATTGTCGCCGGTGTAATCCCCGTCTTTTGTCCGGTCTCGGCATAGGCTGTTGTATCTTTCATATCTTGCGGCAATAAATTGATATCTTTCATTCAATTCTCCCCCTTGTTATGGTATAGTTCCTTTATACTTAACAGAAAACTCTGTAATTATCGATTTGTTGAAATTTCTAGCGGTAAACCTTCCTGTGTTGGTTTTGTGGGGCTGAATACTAAGCACAATTACCCCACCGGAATCGCTATGCCTAATAGAACTCACACCCGTATCAATGCCCTGGACAACATCGCTTTGCACACCGCTTTCGTTTATATATTTTAGCTTGTCATCGTCCAGATACCAAACCCTTTGCGTCCCGTCAGTATACTTTAATGTAAGCTTATTGTCATCCTCCACCTTGTAAAGGTAGGCATTTTTTACATCATCCCTTATATGGCTAAGTACCATAGCCACATCATCCTGCTGCTTTACAAACCTCCCGTAACTATAAAATACATCCACCCCGTAGGTGAATATAGCAAAAAGTACGGGTGTAATGGCAGCAATTATACCAAGGGTAATAACCATCTCGACCAGGGTTATTCCTTTTTTATTTGATTTTATAAATTTTTTCATCCCAATATAATTCATAAAAGTCTCCTTATAAACGAACTACGGAATAAATTTTAGTTCATCGCTACTTGCGGTGGGTTCCACCGAAACGGCCATTGTTTCCTCGTCTATAGTTATAAGCCAGCCCCCTCGGTTTCTGCCCTTAGGGCTAAAATCTTTAACACCTACGGATGGGTCTGTCGCGCCTTGAAGATAGGGTCCGTATTTGCCGTTTATTTGCTTTTGAAGGGCTATCAGGATTTTTTCAACATCGTTTGCCCCATCACTGCCTTCCAAAAGCAGTTCTTGAACCTTTACATCGTTTGACTCAATTATGTATGCGCTCAATGTCCTTTTTATGTTTGCCGCCTGCGTATCGTCGGCCCGCAGTTTCGCTCTTTCCACAAGCGTTAAGAACGCAGTTATCGCTATTGCAGAGAGTACAGCCATTATTGCAACTACAATAACAACTTCCACGAGGGAAAATCCGCCATTGTTGGACTTTTTCATAATTCCTTCCTCCAAGTAAAACTTGCATACCCACCCCGGCAAAAGCCGGGGTGAGCAAGAATATGGATTATGCCATCTTATTCTCTATGTCTGTTATTACATCTTAAGATCTGATATGCATTTCCTAGCTGTTTTACGCTTACAATGTTTATGTTGATGCTGGTGTTGGTGCTGATGTTGGTGCTGCTGATGATGATGATGATGATGCCTTAATAGAACCGAAAGCGAAATTACTGCCACCATCTTTCGATTTTACACTCACTTCACCTGTGTCTTCATCTACTTTTATATCCCATCCCATACCCTTCTTT
>JAAZML010000101.1 GCA_012798835.1 Clostridium sp. | reverse complement strand
CATTATTGCCGTTGCCGTTATGGCGGATATTTCATGTATAATAATTCCGGAGGGTATAGAGGTAGAAGAGCCGACCCTAAAGAAGGCAGCACAAGAGGGTATTGAGATTCTATCTACCAATAAAACTGCCTACGAGATTGCCTGCAAAGCCGAAAAGATACTATGAGAGCATATATAGACCTGCACATCCATTCTGCCCTATCCCCTTGTTCCAACGATGATATGACACCAAACAACATATCCAATATGGCCTTTTTAAAAGGACTTGATATTATTGCCCTGACGGATCATAACTCGGCAGAAAACTGCGATGCTTTGATAAAATGTGCACAGAAAAGAAAGATTATTATGGTCCCTGGTATGGAGCTAGAAACTAGGGAAGAGGTTCATCTGCTTTGTCTCTTTCCTGGGATAGAAGAGGCTTTAAAAATGCAAGAACTGGTCTATGGCTTACTGCCAAACATTAAAAATAGGGAGGATGTATTTGGCAAGCAAATTGTAATGGATGAAAACGACAATGTTTTAAGAAATGTCGACAGGCTTCTTTTGACAGCTTCATCTCTTAGCATAGAAGATGCTTTTTCCGCTGTTCTTTCATTGGGCGGTGCTGTTATTCCTGCCCATATAAATAGAGAATCATACAGTATAATTTCAAACCTTGGAACAATACCTAAAATTGCAGGACTTAAATATCTTGAAGTCACGAAAACTTGTAATATAAGTAATTATTTAGAGCAAAATCCCTTGCTTAGGGAATATAATTTGATGAAATCATCAGATGCCCATGCTTTAGGAGATATTTTAGAAAGGGTGAGCTTTATAGATCTAGAGGAGATAAGCCTTAGATGCCTTTTACAAACTCTAAGATGAGGTGATGGCAATAAACTTATGCAGTGAAAACAAGGCAAGTACACAAAGACATGTATGAATTAGGGAGAATGAATAGGTGCAAATAAAAATACAGTGTGATTATTGTATACAGTATTAAAATGTAGCATTAATACCCGATAACCCATATGGATTGTTGGGAACAAGGGATCTTACGATATTGATATCTACACAAAATAATGATGCCAACTATCGAAAATCTATTGAATATTTTATAAATATTTGTTATAATTATTTCGGAATTTGTTAAATTGTTAACACACAGCTTTGTGGATGAAATAAATATTTGGTTAGGGGGTTTATCAAAAAGATGAGCACAAATAATTGTTGTTGTGGCAGCGGGGTTGACGAAAGAGAACCAAAACTTCAGGAGATAATTGCAAAGTATAGGGATACCAAGGGGGCTTTGATTCCCGTACTTCACGAGGCACAGGAACTGTATGGTTATTTACCCATGCATGTCCAAAAAAAGGTTGCCGAAGGGCTGAATTTATCATTAGCTGAGGTATATGGTGTTGTGACGTTTTACACACAATTTTCCCTCAGTCCAAAAGGAAAATACAAGATACAGGTTTGCATGGGTACAGCCTGTTATGTTAAGGGTGCGGGGGATATTTTGGACAAAATCAAACAAAATTTATGCATTGAGGTCGGGGAATGTACCGAGGATGGGATGTTCTCGCTAGAAGCATGCAGATGCATAGGGGCATGTGGCTTAGCTCCCGTAATTACCATTAATGAAGATGTGTATGGCAGAATTGTAGCGGATGATATCAAGGGGATACTCGATAAGTACAAAGAAAAATGAGGGATTTATCGCTGCATTTGATGGATATTATCCAGAATTCTATAGCTGCCCAAGCAAGCAAAATTGATGTTTTCATATGTGTAGATAAAAAACGAGACATATTAAGAATTAAAATAGCTGACAACGGTCTAGGCATAGACGAAAACACCTTAAAAAGGATTACAAGCCCCTTTGTGACCACCAGAAACACTCGACAGATGGGCATGGGTATTCCGCTTTTTAAGGCTTCAGCAAAGAGAGCAGGCGGTGATTTTAGGGTTGCCTCCCACAAAGGTGGCGGAACGGTTGTGGAAGCTGATTTTGAGATATCCCACATAGACAGGCCTCCCTTGGGAGATATAGCACAGACACTGACACTTCTTATTGCAACGGGTTCTGATATTGAATACGGGCTTATTCTTGACAATAAAAGCGAATGTTTTATTTTCAATTCATTAAAGGTAAAGAAAAGGCTGGGCGCAGTTCCTATAACTTCATTTGAGGTGCTCGATTGGATTAGCGCTCATATAAACGAGGGTACAAATACTATATTTGGAGGGGTGTTAAATGAAATCCTTGGCTGAACTTGATAAGATACGAAAAGAAACTCTTGAACAAATAAATTTAAGAACTGACAACTATGAAATGAAGATTGTTGTTGGCATGGCTACTTGTGGTATTGCTGCTGGTGCAAGACCCGTAATGAACGCATTTATTGAAGAACTTAAAAAAAGAAATATAAGCAATATACCAGTAACTATGACTGGATGTATAGGAGTTTGCAGGCTGGAACCCATGGTAGAGATAATTGATAAAGATGGGCAAAAGGTAACGTATGTAAAAATGACGCCACAAAAGGCGGCGCGTATCGTTGCTGAACATATTGTAAATGGTCGAGTATGTGTAGATTATACCATTGGGGAAGCAGAAAAATAACAGCTGTTTTATTTTTATTAAGGAGGGTTATAAATGCAATTATTTAGGGCACATGTCTTAGTCTGCGGCGGTACTGGCTGTACTTCTGCAAACTCTAACGGGATAATAGACGAACTGGAAACCCGAATTAGGGAAAGTGGGCTTGAAAATGAAGTAAAGGTTGTAAAGACAGGATGTTTTGGTCTTTGCGCAAAAGGGCCTATAGTCGTAATTTATCCAGAGGGTTCCATGTATACGATGGTACAGGTGGAAGATATAAAAGAGATAGTTGAAGAACACCTTTTAAAGGGTAGAATAGTCAAAAGGCTTCTTCAAACAGATGATACTAAAGATGCAACCAAACCGCTAGAAGATATTGATTTCTTCAAAAAACAACTAAGAATCGCACTCAGAAATTGTGGTGTGATAAATCCCGAAAATATTGACGAATATATTGCTTTTGATGGATACAAGGCACTAGGGAAGGTTTTAACTGAAATGGAACCCCGGCAGGTAATTGATATACTTAAAGAATCAGGCCTCAGGGGAAGAGGAGGCGGGGGATTTCCTGCTGGTATAAAGTGGGAATTTGCAGCTAAGCAGAAAAACACAGAACAAAAGTACGTATGCTGTAATGCAGACGAGGGCGATCCAGGCGCATTTATGGATAGGAGTGTATTAGAGGGTGATCCCCACTCGGTTGTTGAGGCTATGACAATTGCAGGATATGCCATAGGTGCAAACCAAGGTTATGTTTACGTTAGGGCTGAATACCCCATTGCGGTTCAAAGGCTTAAGCTAGCTATTGCGCAGGCAAAGGAATATGGGCTTTTAGGAAAAAATATATTTGGGACTGATTTCGATTTTGACCTTGATATTAGGCTTGGTGCAGGGGCTTTTGTATGTGGAGAGGAAACTGCACTTTTGACATCTATAGAGGGTCATAGGGGAGAACCAAAACCAAGACCCCCATTTCCAGCAGTTAAGGGTTTGTGGGATAAGCCCACCCTACTTAATAATGTCGAGACATACGCAAACATCCCCGTAATTATTCTAAAAGGTGCAGAGTGGTTTTCTGGTATAGGAACCGAGAAAAGCAGAGGTACCAAAGTGTTTGCAGTGGGGGGAAAGATCAATAATACCGGATTGGTAGAGATACCTATGGGTACAACCCTAAGGGAAGTTATATACGATATCGGGGGAGGAATCCCAGGTGGTAAAAAGTTTAAAGCCGCACAGACGGGCGGACCATCGGGGGGCTGTATCCCTGCTAGTCATATCGATACACCCATTGATTATGATTCCCTTATTGAATTAGGTTCCATGATGGGTTCGGGCGGTCTCATTGTTATGGATGAAGATACCTGTATGGTTGATATTGCGAAATTTTTCCTTGAATTTACTGTAGAGGAATCATGCGGTAAGTGTCCGCCATGCCGGATAGGTACAAAAAGAATGCTAGAAATATTGGAAAGGATTACCGAAGGCAAGGGTGAAGAGGGAGATATTGAAAAACTTGAGATTCTTGCAAAGAATATTAAGGCATCGGCTCTTTGTGGTTTGGGTCAAACAGCGCCTAACCCGGTCCTTAGTACATTAAAGTACTTTAGAGAAGAATACAATGCTCATGTACGTGACAAAAGGTGTCCTGCTGGTGTGTGTAAATCTATGATGAGGTATGAGATAGATGAGGACATGTGTAAAAGTTGCGGAATATGTGCAAAACATTGTCCCGTTAATGCAATAAGCGGTGAAAAGAAAAAACCGTATGTAATAGATCAGGATAAATGTATAAAATGTGGAGTTTGTATGGAAAAATGCCCATTTAAGGCTATATCCAAGAATGCTTAGGAGAGGGGAGATGAAAGATATGGAAATGGTGAATATTACTATAGATAATCGGAAGATGCAGGTACCGCCAGATTATACCATACTCGAAGCAGCAAGACAGGCTAATATAGATATACCGACGTTATGCTATCTTAAGGGGATAAATGAAATTGGTGCTTGTCGTATGTGTGTTGTGGAGGTAAAAGGCACAAGGAGTCTCCAGGCGGCTTGTGTATATCCAGTGTCAGAGGGGCTAGAGGTATTGACACATACCCCTGCTGTTAGGGAGGCAAGAAAGCTTACTTTGGAGCTTATATTGTCAAATCATGATAGAAGTTGCTTAACTTGTGTGAGGAGCGGGAATTGTGAGCTTCAAAAACTATCTGAGGAATTGAATGTAGATGAGATACGATTTGAGGGCGAAACAGTTCACTATCCATTAGATGATTTTTCTCCTTCCATCGTAAGGGATCCCAACAAGTGCATACTTTGCAGGCGATGCGTAAGTATGTGCAAAAACGTGCAGGGCGTTAGTGTAATAGACGCGATGGAAAGGGGATTTGCTACAACCATTTCACCTGCATTTAATAAATCCATTAATGAAGTGCCTTGTGTTAACTGCGGTCAGTGTATTGCGGTTTGTCCGGTGGGAGCGCTGAGGGAAAAGGATGACACAGATAAGGTTTGGCAGGCACTTGCAGATCCTGATATTCATGTTGTTGTGCAGACTGCACCAGCTGTAAGGGTTGCATTAGGAGAAGAATTTGGGTATCCAATTGGATCTAGGGTCACGGGAAACATGGTATCGGCGTTAAGACGTTTGGGTTTTGATAAGGTTTTCGATACCGATACCGCCGCAGATCTCACAATAATGGAGGAAGGTACGGAGCTGCTAGATAGGATCAAAAATGCCGGCAAGTTGCCGCTTATAACATCGTGCAGCCCCGGATGGATAAAGTTCTGCGAGCATAATTATCCAGAGTTTTTAGACAATCTTTCAAGTTGTAAGTCCCCGCATCAGATGTTTGGGGCGGTTTTAAAATCCTATTACGCTCAAAAAAGTGGAATAGATCCATCAAAAATATTTGTTGTATCCATAATGCCATGTACTGCTAAAAAATATGAAGCTCAAAGACCCGAGTTATCTTCCACGGGTTATCCCGATGTAGACGTTGTTCTCACGACAAGGGAACTGGCGAGAATGATCAAGGAAGCCAGGATAGACTTTAAAAATCTTCCCGATGAAACTTTCGATGATCCGATGGGAGAGGCAACGGGCGCCGGAGTAATTTTTGGGGCTACGGGTGGAGTGATGGAAGCAGCGCTTAGGACCGTTGCAGAGATATTAAGCGGAAAGTCCGTTGATAATTTTGAATATAACCAGGTAAGGGGTACGGAAGGAATCAAAGAAGCTACTATAGAACTTGAGGGCATAACTTTAAAGGCTGCTGTTGCTCATGGTCTTAAAAACGCAAGAGAGCTCCTTGACAAAATAAAAAAAGGAGAAGCAGAATATCACTTCATAGAGATAATGGCCTGCCCCGGTGGTTGTGTAACCGGAGGAGGTCAGCCAATACAGCCGTCCGGAGTTACGAGCTGGACAAATTTGAGTGAGGAAAGGGCAAAGGCTATTTATGAGGAGGATAGATCCCTTCCAATAAGGAAATCCCACGAAAATCCAAAAGTAAAAATGCTTTATGATGAGTATTTTGAAAAGCCTGGTGGTCAAAAAGCCCACGAACTTTTACACACGCATTATCAAAAAAGGGATAAGTACCCTGAAAAATAAGAAGATCATATTAAAGGAGGCGGGGTATAAAACCCAGCCTCTTTTAATATATATGCCTGATCTTGGTTAATCCGCAGCATATTGTGAGTGGTTCGAGAACTGTTATTATATCCTTGCAACCCCGCTGCTTTTCGCAGCGGCAGATACGGCCTTTGCCACCGTACTCCCTATTCTTGGATCAAAGGGTTCAGGCAGGATATGCTCTGGGCAAAGCTCCTGTGCGTTTACTAAGGATGCGATGGCTTCGGCAGCAGCTATTTTCATTTCATCATTAATATCGCTGGCTCTTACATCTAGTGCACCCTTAAATATACCGGGAAATGCCAGCACGTTGTTTATCTGATTAGGGAAGTCAGACCTTCCTGTACCTACGACCTTGGCTCCTGCTTTTAAAGCCTCATCAGGCATTATCTCGGGGACGGGGTTGGCCATCGCAAATATTATAGGATCTTTGGCCATGCTTTTGATCATGCTTTCGGTAAGCGTACCCGGCACCGAAAGCCCGAGAAATACATCAGCACCTTTAATAACTTCTTCTAGATTACCTTTCTTCTTCTCAATGTTTGATATTTCAGCCATAAGGGATTTTTCTTGATTAAGATTATACCTTCCTTTGTAGATTGCACCTTTTGTATCACAAAGGATTACCCTTTTAAGCCCCATACTCATTAAAAGCCTTGTTACGGCTATACCTGCGGCACCCGAACCATTTACTACAACTTCAATATCTTTGATGTTTTTTTCGACAATTTTGAGTGCGTTTAATAATGCCGCAAGGGAAACAATAGCTGTCCCGTGTTGATCATCGTGAAATATCGGGATATCACATTCTTTTTTTAGTCTTCTTTCAATTTCGAAACATCTTGGTGCGGATATATCCTCCAGATTTATTCCCCCAAAGCTACCCGATATAAGTTTTATAGTATTAACGATTTCATCTATATCTTTTGATTTTATACAAAGAGGAAATGCATCAACACCAGCAAACTCTTTAAAAAGCACACATTTTCCTTCCATTACGGGCATAGCAGCTTCGGGTCCTATATCTCCAAGTCCAAGGACTGCTGTACCATCCGTTATGACCGCCACAAGGTTCCAACGCCTTGTATAAACATAGGAAAGGCTCGGATTTTTTTGGATCTCAAGACAGGGGTTGGCGACACCCGGGGTGTATGCAAGGGATAGATCCTCTTTGTTTTTGACCGGAACGCGGCTGATAACTTCAACTTTTCCCTTCAGTTTTTCATGAAGATTTAATGATTTTTTACCATAATCCATCTTATAACCTCCAAATAATTATTTTTTATAGAAAACTTATAAAATAAATAGGAATCAAATACTTTTCACTTCGTTTAAAATCGTCTTAACACTTTGGGCAGAATTCATGAGATCATTCATCTCTTCGGGCGTTATGTTTAGTTCCAGTACTTCTGCTATCCCTTCGGAGTTTATTATGGATGGAAGACTTATAGCGACATCGTTGATCCCATATATGCCGTTTATTACGCTCCCCACCGTCCTAATTGTATTTTGATTTTTTAAAAATGTTTTAATAATGGATTCTATGGTGACCGCTATAGCGTAGTATGTCGCACCCTTATTTTCGATGATAACCGAGCCAGCTTTTTTTACTTTGTTAACAATAGCAGATTTGTCTGTTTCAGTTAAAGGATCGCTGGGGGAATTAAAATATTCCTCAATACTGCGTCCTGCTATATGGGTTGCACTCCATAGGGGAAGCTGCGAGTCTCCGTGTTCACCTATGATATAACCATGGACATTTTTAACATCTACATTCAGTCTTTTGCTAAGAAGATACCTAAACCTTATGCTATCGAGCACGGTACCCGTTCCTATAACCCTTCCGGCTGGGAGACCAGACCACTTCTGTATCATGTATGTAATTATATCTACGGGGTTAGAGACAACAAGTATTACCCCGCGATTATAAAATTTCATAATGTTGCTCGTAATATCCTTTGCAATTGCGATATTCTTTTTAGCAAGATCTAATCGTGTTTCTCCAGGTTTTCTGTTTATACCAGCTGTTATAACTATGGCATCACAATTTTTTATATCGGTATAATCACCAGCATACACTAAAATTTGACCCATAAAGGAGAGACCGTGATTAATATCCATGGCTTCGCCCATCGCTTTTTTTGCATCAATATCAATTAACACTATCTCGTTGACCGATTGGTGCAAGGTCATGGCAAATGCAGCAGAGGCCCCCACGAAGCCAGCACCTATTATAGCTATTTTAGATTTACTTTTTGTCATAGACGCTATCATCCCTCCCAATAAGCTGGACTAAAAAAAGATGGATATACTAAAAAGCTCTACATGGAACTATGAAAGGTCCTTGAGATGACCTCTAATTGCTGCTCGCGAGTCAGTTTTACAAAGTTTACGGCATACCCAGATACCCTTATAGTTAGCTGGGGATAATTATCGGGCTCCTGCATGGCTTTTTCTAGTAATTCCTTCTCTAGTACGTTAATATTTATATGATGCCCATTTTGAGCAAAATAACCATCCAACAAAGCGACAAGATTATCCGTCCTTGAAATTAAATTGCCTCCAAGAGAATTAGGAATCATGGAAAGGGTGAGGGAGATCCCATCCATGCAATAACTATAGGGTATTTTTGAAACAGAATTTAATACAGCAAGTACCCCATTTTTATCCCTCCCATGCATTGGGTTACATCCGGGAGCAAAGGGATCACCCATTTTTCTGCCATCGGGTGTGGAACCGGTTTTCTTCCCATACATAACATTAGATGTAATGGTAAGTATTGATAAAGTGTGTTTAGAATCCCTGTATGTGCTGTATTTTTTAAGTTCCTTATAAAAATTCCGGACAATTTCAGCGGCTATATCGTCAACCCTGTCATCATCGTTACCAAACTGGGGATATTCACCCGTGATGCGAAAATCGACTATAAGATTTCTTTCATCACGTATAGGCCTAACTTTGGCGTATTTAACAGCACTCAAAGAATCGGCCAATACCGAAAGCCCGGCAACTCCAAAGGCCATATTTCTTTTAAGTTCTGTATCGTGAAGGGCCATCATAAGCCGTTCGTATGCATATTTATCGTGCATATAGTGTATAATGTTCATTGTATTTACATATAATTGAGCAAGCCAGCCTTGCATATTTTTAAACATCATCAATACTTTTTGGTATTCGAGATATTCACCTTCGAAAGGTCTGAACTTGGGGGCGATCTGTGCCCCGGTTATTTCATCTCTACCTCCATTTAGGGCAAGCAACAAAAGTTTGGGGAGATTGCATCGGGCACCAAAAAATTGCATTTCCTTTCCAGTGCGCATGGCGGAGACACAACATGATATGCTATAATCATCGCCAAATAAAGGAGTCATGAGAACATCGTTTTCATACTGAATAGAGCTTGTGAGCATCGAAACTTTTGCACAGAATTTTTTAAAGGGCAGGGGCAGTTTTTCGGACCATAATATTGTTATGTTTGGTTCCGGTGCAGAACCAAGGTTAAAAAGGGTCTGTAGAAAACGGTAGGAGGTTTTTGTAATCATATGCCTGCCGTCATCGCACATTCCACCTATTGCCTCGGTTATCCAAACGGGATCTCCTGCAAAAAGCTCATTGTACTCGGGAGTCCTTAAATGCCTTATAAGCCTTAGTTTTATTACGAACTGATCGATTAGCTCTTGGGCTTGAGCTTCACTGATTTTTCCTTCACTTAAATCCCTTTCAATGTATATATCAAAAAAATTGCTTACCCTTCCAAGGGAATTGGCTGCTCCGTTAGTTTCCTTCATTGCACCTAAAAAAGCGAAATAGGTCCATTGAACAGCTTCAAAGGAATTGCGGGCAGGTGCGGCTATATCAAACCCGTAACCCTTGGCCATTACAACCAGCTCCTCTAAGGCCTCAATTTGGCTAAATACTTCTTCATGTAATCGGGTCACTTCTTCTGAAAAACACGAGGCCTCTAACCGTTTTAGGTCTTCTTTTTTATCTTTAATGAGCCTTCCAACACCATAAAGGGCAACCCTTCTATAATCGCCGACTATTCTGCCGCGTCCATAGGCATCGGGAAGACCGGTAATAACTCCGCATTTTCGTGCTCTCCTCATTTCTGGAGTATAGCAGCTGTAGACACCATCATTATGAGTACGGCGGTACTTAGTAAAGATTCTATCGATTTCTTGAGATAGGGCATAGCCATATTTTTTGCAAGCCTGCTTTACCATCCTGATGCCCCCGTAGGCGTTGATTGCTCTTTTTAGGGGACTATCGGTTTGGAGCCCCTTTATTATCTCATGTTTTTTATCTATATATCCCGGAGTGTAGCTAGTTATCCCAGATATTGTATGTGTGTCAATATCCAACACGCCGGATTTTAAATATTCTTCTCGTAAAAGATTTCTGCACTTTTTCCACAACTCCTGAGTCTTGGTACTTGGGCAGGCAAGGAATTCCTCCCCATGTCCGTAGGGCTTATAGTTTCTTACTATGAAATTGCGGACATCTATATCCTTTTGCCATATTCCAGAAGCAAAACCTTTCCATGCATTTTTAAACATTTTATTTTCCCCCTATAGGCGTGTAATTCCTACCCCAAAACAAAAACCGCCTGGATATTTTTTACCCAGGCGGTCGGCTAGTTTTCTAATAAAATCATACTCCCTGTGGTAATCTCCACTTCCGCCAGTCATATGATTTCTTTAAATTTAGACTTAAGATCATTTCTTTGCACAAACTTTTTTAAGGTTAGCAAACCTTGGGAGACCATCCTCTAGAGGGGGAGTTGATTCCCCTTGAATCAGTGGCAAAGCATAATCTATAAACTCCTGCTTCAGACCATTTCCCTCCTCGTTTATCCATTCTCTCGGTATCTTTTTTTCGGTGTTCGCGACATCGGCAAGATCCAAAAGCTTTACATCGCATTTATACTGGGTACCCTCTGCTCTTTCAAAAGCAACCATATAATCGGTTTTTCCTTCGACTGCATATTTAACGGCCGATTGACCTGCAAGATATGCCTCGTTAACATCGGTTAAAGAACCAAGATGGGCGGCACATCTTTGAAGGAGACTAAACTCAATGCCACGAACCTTTGCGCCAGTTTTTTCTTTGACGATATTAGCAAGTGTAGCGGCAAGCCCCCCTAGCTGGGCATGTCCAAAAGAGTCCTTTGTTTTGGCCATGTCGGAACCATATTCAGATATATACTTGCCATCCTTATCTCTGATTCCTTCGGAAACGGAAACTATAACTTTACCTTTTTCCTTATAGATCCTCATGACATCATCCAAAAACTTGTTGATATCAAAAGGCAGTTCAGGAAGATAAATAAGATCAGGTCCATTTCCTTTGTATGAAGCCAAGGAGGAAGCAGCGGTCAGCCATCCGGCGTTTCTTCCCATTACTTCAAGAATAGTAATCATACCAGTATCGTAGACCATGGCATCGTGATAAACTTCCATAGTTGATGTTGCAATGTATTTTGCAGCACTTCCGTAACCCGGGCAATGATCCGTTCCCCATAAATCATTATCAATGGTTTTGGGAACTCCCATAACCCTGCATTCATACCCTACGCTTTGCATATATTTGCTGATTTTATTACAGGTATCCATCGAATCATTTCCACCATTGTAAAAGAAATATCTAATGTTATACTTTTTGAATACCTCTAAAAGCCTTTTGTAATCAGTTTCATCTTCGTCCACATTTTTGAGCTTGTATCTGACAGAACCTAATGCAGAGGAAGGTGTGGTCTTTAGAAGCTCCAATTCATGGGGTTCTTCCTTAGACATATCGTAGAATACCTCTTCTAAGATTCCTTTGATTCCATGGGCAGCACCGTAAACAGCTGTAATACAATCCTGTTTTAGGGCTTCTTCAAAAACACCTGCAGCGCTGGCGTTGATAACCGATGTAGGACCACCTGATTGTCCAAATATGCATGCACCTTCTAAACGTCCCATACTTAAACCTCCTTAATATAATATGTAAAATATATGTGTTCATTTACTGAATTCGTCTAAACACAACCAAATAAAAATATAACATAATTATAGACAAAATGCAATTATACTTAAATCAAAAAATATAATTTTCTATTTTACCTTGATTTCTAGTATGAATCTGGTAGAATAGTTATGATAAAAACTTAACAAGTGTGGTTGTAATAACCAACATATAATACAAGGAGTTGAAGATATGGCATTAGTAACTAGTACGGAAATGTTTAAAAAAGCCTATGAGGGTAAATATGCTATCGGTGCATTCAATGTTAACAACATGGAAATAGTACAGGGTATTACAGAGGCTGCAAAAGAGGTAAATGCTCCTTTGATATTGCAGGTTTCAGCGGGTGCAAGAAAATACGCAAACCATACATACCTTATGAAGCTTATAGAGGCAGCCATTGAAGAGACAGGTCTTCCCATCTGTGTACACTTAGATCATGGCGACACCTATGAGCTTTGTAAATCCTGTATAGATGGTGGATTTACATCGGTTATGATTGATGGCTCGCATCTTCCCTTCGAAGAAAATATAAAATTAACAAAGCAGGTTGTCGATTATGCCCATTCAAAGGGAGTTGTTGTCGAAGGTGAGCTTGGAAGACTTGCCGGTATAGAAGATGCTGTTAATGTTTCGGAAGAGGATGCAGCATTTACAGATCCCGATGAGGTGGAAGAGTTCGTTCAAAGGACGGGTGTAGATTCTCTTGCCATAGCCATAGGTACAAGCCATGGCGCATTCAAGTTCAAGGGTGAACCCAAGCTAAGGTTTGATATCCTAGAAGAAATTCAAAAGAGACTACCAGGCTACCCGATAGTCCTGCATGGGGCATCATCCGTTATACCCGAATATGTCGAGATGATCAACAAAAATGGTGGAGATATGCCCGGTGCTAAAGGAGTCCCCGAGGAAATGCTAAGAAAGGCTGCATCGATGGCGGTATGCAAGATAAACATAGACTCTGATTTAAGGCTTGCTATGACCGGGACTATAAGGGAATACTTTGCCCAAAATCCTGCACATTTTGATCCTAGGCAGTATCTAGGGCCAGCAAGGACAGCCATAAAAGAATTGGTCAAGAATAAGCTGATAAATGTTTTGGGTTGCGATGGTAAGGCCTAATAAATTAATACATGTAATTATATGTGAAGGTCGGTTAATGGGCCTTCACTTTTTGTTTGAAACATATCAATATATTGCCTTAATATAGGCCTGGCTGTATCTTGTAGCGATAATTTTGCTTAATGTAAATATCCCACGGAAAAAAGGAGGAAAATGAATGGATAATTTCGATTCTACCGAAAAATCCACCGAAAATAAAGGCAAAAAACAAGAAATTTTTAAAGAAATTATAAGCTGGGTGCTTTATATAGTAGGTGCAGCATTTATTGCCTTTTTTTTAACCCGGTTTGTTATTGTTAATGCCTATGTGCCAACGGGTTCAATGGAGTCAACAATTATGTCCAAGGATAGAATAATAGCAAGTAGATTGCATTATCTAACAAAGGGCCCCCAAAGGGGGGATATAGTTGTATTTAGATTCCCTGATAACGAAGAGGTGCTTTTTGTAAAAAGAGTCATTGGGCTTCCCAAAGAGACCGTAGAGATTAAAGATGGGGCGGTATATATAGATGGGGTAATCCTAGAAGAACCCTATATCAAAGAAGATATGAAGGGGGATCTTGGGATATATTATATCCCAGACGACAGCTATTTTATGCTTGGCGATAATAGAAATAGTTCGAATGATTCACGTAAATGGGATAACAAATTTGTTAAAAGAGATAAAATCCTGGGGAAAGCCCTTTTTAAGTATTATCCCGGTGTTAAACTCCTATGGTAAAAAGGATCTGTAGGCATGGAGGGGGTCTACAAAAAAGCCCTTTTATATCTGGTTATTATATCATCCATAAGATTGTTCCATTCTTTGTCTATAGCGCACATTTTTGGATGCGCCTCGAACGATTTAACCGTATCCTTAATACCCGTAAAAAAGGGTATATTAGCTTCAAAGTTAGGTACAAAACGCTTTATTTTTGAGTTGTCAAAAACCATGCTGGCGGCCTTATCGCCTATAAGACTGCCTTTTGCATCGGATGAGTGATGGGCAATAAAATCCGAGGGTATATGTATAACATTAGGCTCGCAACCCAGGGCAAACCCAATTGATTCATATATTTGATTCCAATTTAATACTTCATCGGATGTAATATGGAAGGCATGACCTATCGAATGCTTGTTATAAAAAAGGCCGATAAGACCCTTGGCAAAATCCTTGTTATGTGTCATTGTCCAAAGCGATGTTCCGTCCCCATGGACAATGATTTGTTGGCCCCTGCGCATACGATCTGCAATGGACCATGGTTTATCCCAGCTATTAAGGGCGGCAGGTATCATTTTCAGACCATATGTAAGGGATGGGCGTATGATGGTTACCGGAAAATCAGAATTTCTATATTCCCTCATGAGGAGTTCTTCACATGCGATTTTATCACGGGAATATTTCCAATAGGGATTTTTGAGGGGAGTAGACTCGGTTATAACGTAATTCGATACAGGTTTTTGGTAAGCTGAGGCGGAGCTTATAAATATATAGTGTTCGGTTCTATCTTTAAAAAGGTCAATATCGTTTTTTACATGTCCGGGCTCAAAGGCTACCCAGTCAACAACCACATCGAATTTGTGTTTCCCCAAAGCTTTGTCAGAGGATATTTTATCTCTGATATCAGCTTGAATAAGCTTAGCTTCTGCGGGTGCAAAATCATTGCTATTACCTCTATTTAAAAGATAAAGATCCATACCATGCTCAACGGCCATTTTTGAGGCTGCTTCACTTATAATTCCCGTACCCCCTATAAACAGAACCTTCATTTTAATATTTCCTCCTTTGTACGATTAACTATACTATAAATTTGCTGGATTATGCCAAGTAGCGTTTGATTTTCTTTGTTGTTGTCTTTGAAAACTCCATCTCTCGCAGACTTATATCAGTAATTCTTTTGTATAAGGGCATGCTTTTGTTAATGTTTTTAATTTCTGATTTTATTAGTTTATAGATAACATCATCTGTTGGTGTGGAATCCATTTTGAATTTTGCTTTTATTACATCAGTGTCCGGAACGATTTGAGCTGATACAATTGTCTCGCCAGTTTTTTCCTCGATTTTCCCTACTACAAGAGATTCAACAATATATGGACTTTTATTGATATAGGATTCCACCTCTTCTGGAAAAATATTTTTACCATTTTTAGTTACGATGACATTCTTTTGCCTTCCAGTAATGTAAATAAACCCGTCTTTATCCATACGGGCAATATCGCCTGTGTGTAACCAACCATTCTTAAGAACAGATTCTGTGGCAGCGGCATTATTGTAATAGCCAAGCATTACACTATCACCCTTTACCAGAATTTCGCCAAGACCATCATCATCGGGATTATTAATTTTAACATCGAGCCCTGGCAGGGGAAGGCCAGCAGAATCATCTCTAAACACCCTATCCCTATTAACAGCAACTATCGGGGAAGCTTCCGTAAGTCCATAGCCCTGACGGATCTTTAGACCAAAGGAATGAAGTCCCTTAGATACAAGGGGCTCAATACCTGCAGCACCTGAAATTATAAGCCTTAGCCTTCCGCCGACATTTTCGTGTATTTGTCTGAATATTTTTTTACGCAGATTAATTTTAAATATATTGTAAAGTATATTACTGACACATAACCCCAGTTTTAGCTTCATCAGAAGCATTTTCTTCTTTTTAGCCTGCAGCCATATTTTTTTATACATGTTTTCTAAAATAAGGGGCACGGATATAAGAATGGTTGGACGAGTCTCTTGGAGGTTTTTCCCGATATATTTTAGGCCCTCATTAAAGGAAATTGTTGCACCATTGTATATCATGGTAAGAAAGCCCGCTGTACATTCATAAGTATGGTGCAGGGGCAGTATTGAAAGTACAGAATCGTTGCTATCAATGTGCAAAGATGAGGTAACAGATATTATATTCGTGCAAATATTTTTGTGTGATAACATGACACCTTTGGCGTAATCGGTTGTACCGGATGTATAAATTAATGCGGTCATGACCTTTTCATCTATACTGGCATCTATATAATTTCTTATGCCTGAATTAAGAAGCTGTCTGCCCCTATCCAAAAGAACTTTGTAAGATAGAAAGTTGTCATCTTCATGCTGCAATAAATCCATATTAATGTAATATCTAATGTTGCACAGGTTGGGCGATATTTGCTTTAATTGATCATGCAGAATTTTGCCCGAGTATATAATGGCGTTGGCACCAGAGCTGACAAGAAGATTTTGAATTTCCTGGATGGGAAGTTCCCGGTCAAGGGGAACTACCACGCCTACACCGTTTACAATGGAAAGATAGGAAGCACACCATTCGTATCTATTTTCACCTATTAGGGCAATTGATTCATTTTTAAAACCTAGTTCTAACAGGACGGTACCCAAAGCATCAATATCCATTTTAAAATTGGCATATGTAATTTCTTTGTAGGAATTATCCTCACATTTTATATAAAATGCGCTTTTGTCCGCAAAAAATTTTGTACTTTGTTCGAGCATATCCTTTAGATTCTTTATGTTTCTTACATTATGGATTGGTGGGAATTGCATATAAACACTCCTTTTGAGAATGAAATGAGATAAGTTTTTACCTCTAGATATTTTCTATATAAATTATACACTAAAACGCGACAACTGTAATTATCTTTTCTGAAATATTGGGAGGAATTATGCATTTTATTTATATTTTACCCTTTTGAATTAATATTTCTTGATATTCTGCGGAGACTGAACCTAAGCAAGCAAAATATTAATAAAAACATCAAGGAACCGATGGTTACCCTCTTCAAAATTGGGCTTTTTAGTGATTTGGATACAACACTTTCAGGGGGAGGGGGAATCAATTTTTCAACATCCCTCGACGCCACCGTATTTATTTTGCCCAATAAAGCACCGGAGCTTCTTACCTCAATATACCCAAGAACTTCCCCTTTTTTTATAGGGGCTTTTATATTTGTATTGATGTATTTTTTAATTTCGTAATTCTTAGCATGGCCTTTATTTGGAAGCAAACATTTTAGTCCCTCAGGGGACGCTATTATATCTAAACTATCATTTTGTGCAGCATCGGTAACCGTAACCGATTCAATAAATTGGTTCGGTGCTATAACGGGCTGCATGGTATAATTTTTAAAGCCATACTCCAAAAGATTTTTGGAATAATCAAATACCATATCATAGTTTTGGACACCGAGTATAACCGCTATCAACTCCACCCCATCGTCATTTATTGCTGAGGAAACAAGGTTGTTGAGAGCTCTATCCGTAGAGCCCGTTTTGATACCTGTAATTTCGCTATAGTAGTCAGATTTATATTTTGCTTTGGAGTAAAGCAACAATCTGTTAGTGGAGCCCACCACCACTTCTTCATTATGTTTGTTTGTGGGTGGGATTGTAATTACGGTTTTTTTAACCACCTCCCTAAAATAGGGTAAGGTCATTGCATAGCGTGCAATTTTTGCTAGGTCGCTAGCAGTGCTAAGATGATTTTCACCAGCTTTTCCATTGTCAATTCCACAAGGGTTTACGAAGTTGGTATTAACAGCACCCAGTTCTTTGGATTTTTTATTCATCAAATCATAGAATTCACTGCGGGTAGAGCAAAGATTTTCTGCAATTACGTAAGCTGTCTCATTTGCGGATCTTACCAAAAGGGCATCAAGAAGATTCCTAAGGGTAAGCTGTTCGCCCGGCAACAAACCAATATGCATACCCCCGGGACCTATATCATCTATGGCGGATTGATTAACGGTCATGACCTGATCGAGATCCCCCATTTCTATTGCTAAAATAGCCGTCATGATCTTTGTAGTGCTTGCTGGGTAGGTTTTTAGATCAGGGTTGTAATGTATTAGTACCTGGCCCGTTTTAGAATCTACTAAGATATAGGATCTTGCATCAATATCCGGCAATTGTGCATTTACGCAGGTAATGTTAATAAAAAGTATGGCTACAAAGGTAAAAATGATAAATGTTTTTTTCATGGTTCCTCCAGTCTAATTATTAAAATATTTTAATTGTCCTTTAATTTAAGAAAAGGGTATTAATATTTCAATCTATATATTTTACAATGGTTCTTGATATTGCAAAACATGGATTGATTCAAATGCCGCCAAAAAGGTCAGCTATTGACCTGAAAATGCGGATAGCTTAACTGCGTTTGCTCATACAAAGCTTTTTTGCAGCTTATATAAGTATAGCAAAAAAATAATAAAAAATGTAGATGTTAATCCTAAAAAAACAAAGACATATTGTGGTTAAATCGGATAGGGGTGTTTTATGTTGTTTACATGGGAATTGCTGGGGGTGACGATACATATTATGTCTAAAAGTGGATTACAAAGCTAGCAATCATTCTTATTTTTAAGAACTATATTTTATAAGGGAATAATATGCATTTACATTTATATAAGAAATTATTATTATATATAGTAGGGGGGAAGTTTATGTTAAGAGATTTTTTTGGTCAGGATATCAGTATAAAAAAAGGTTTGGTTGTGCTTATGGTGCTCGGGTTGATTGTAACAACTGCATTAACGGGATATCTTCTAACAAATAGAGGCGGCGACATAGTTATCAGTAAAAAAGATGCGGACATTACAGGGGAAGAAGTAGGGGATAAAAAAGATGAGGGAAAGGCGAGCAATGGATCGGAACAAGAGGGCAAAGAACCAGAGGAAGAGATCAAGGTTTACGTGACAGGTGAGGTAAATAATGTGGGAATTGTGACCTTGCTAAAGGGGCAATTGATAAGTGATGCGATCGATAAGGCAGGCGGGCCGACTGAAAACGCAGATGTTGAAAACATCAACATGGTATATAAGCTAGAAGAGAATGTGATGCTAAAGATAAAATCAAAAAATGAGGAGACACCGGAGGAAAATGCTGAGAATACCCCCCCCAATGATAATAATAAGGGCATAAGTATCATCAGTCATAGTAGCGGTACAGTCGTCGAAGAGAAAGACGAAAAAAGCACCACGGGATCGAAAATAAACATTAACACTGCAACGGCAAGTGAACTTATGACCATCCCAGGGGTAGGGCCTTCCACCGCAGAAAAAATTATATCCTATAGGGAACAAAACGGTAGGTTTGAGCAAGTTGCGGATATAATGAATGTATCGGGAATAGGGGAACGCAAATTTGAACAAATGGAGGAACTGATATCCACGGAATAGGTAAGGTCCTAGTAAATCACAACAGCGGCATTGGACGAAAGGGGTACAATTAAAGTATAATAGCTGGTATAATAATTTTACTACTAAAAACAAAGGAGGTAATTTTGCTGGTGTGGATTGCGGCAGATTACTGGAAAACAACAACAAACCAGCAAAGGATATTTTATGAAAAATAATTTGGGTTTTATAGCCTTATTGGTGGCGCTTTCATTGATACTGAGTGCTTGTAGTCTCCCATGGGGCACTGGTGGGGAAAAATTAAAGGAACCAAGTGATAAAAACTCTCCCCCTCCCGTGGATGATACAGATACTCACCTAGATCCCAATGAAGGGATAGATGAAGAACAGGAAATTGCTATAATGGTCTATTTTAGTGATGCACAGGCTGATAAGGTGGCCCCAGAACATAGAAATGTTAGGGTGCCAAAAGGTAAAAAAATTGAAGAGATAATTTTCGAGGAGTTAAAAAAGGGCCCAAGTATAAATGGGTTAGATCCGGTAATACCGGAGGGTACAAGGTTTCTTAGTGCCGACAAAGAAGGGGATGTTCTTACACTGAATCTATCCAGAGAATTTATTGACAATCATATAGGAGGTTCAATGGCGGAAATGATGACCTTAAATTCTATTGTTGCTTCTTATACTGAGCTTTCGGGTATAAATTTTGTGCAGTTTCTTATTGAGGGGGAGGTGCAAGAGGTTTTCATTCATTCTGTTTTGGATGTTCCGATTCAAAGGGATGAGGGTAGTATAAAAAAATAAAAGGGATATATAGACGCTTGTGTATCTGAGTTTTTATTATGCCTTATATTGCAGGTGTACCCAGCATCGCATTTGTCTAATATACGATACAATTTAAACTGGGAGGTATTTTTATGATAAGGGTTACGCTCAAAGATGGGAGCATAAAGGAATATGATAGCGGTACTACCGTGAAGGATGTTGCAAGGAGTATAAGTGCCGGGCTTGCAAGGGTAGCTCTTGCCGCTGAAGTCAACGGTGAGGTTAAAGATTTGGGGTATAGGCTCAAAGAGGATTCTTCACTTAGCCTTTTGACATTTAATGATGAGGGCGGGAGGGATGCATATAGGCATACAACTTCCCATATACTTGCTCAGGCAGTGAAAAGGCTTTACCCCGATGCAAGTCTTGCAATAGGGCCTTCAATAGAAAATGGTTTTTACTACGATTTTGATGTGGCAAAGCCCTTTACCATCGAAGAATTAGATGATATAGAAAGAGAAATGCAAAAAATCATAAAAGAAGATTTGGAATTAGAAAGGTTTGTACTCTCAAGGGATGAGGCAATCAAGCTCATGAAAGAAGAAAATGAACCCTACAAGGAAGAACTGATCAGGGAATTGCCGGAGGATGAGATCATCTCTTTCTATAGACAGGGGGAGTTTGTTGATTTGTGCGCAGGTCCCCATATTGAATCGACGGGCAAGATTAAAGCATTCAAACTATTATCAGTTGCCGGTGCGTACTGGCGCGGCAGCGAAAAAAACAGGATGCTGCAAAGGATCTATGGTACTTCCTTCAATAAAAAAAGCGACTTGGATGAATACATTAAAAGACTGGAAGAAGCAAAGAAAAGGGATCACAGAAAGCTCGGCAGAGAATTAGAGCTTTTTGATATCCTGGAGGAAGGTCCTGGGTTCCCGTTTTTTATGCCCAAGGGTATGGTTTTAAGGAATATTTTAGAGGATTATTGGAGAGAGGAACATAAAAAAGCTGGGTATCAAGAAATAAAAACACCAATCATTTTAAGTGAGGATTTGTGGCACCGCTCAGGACATTGGGAACACTATAAGGAAAACATGTATTTTACTAAAATAGATGATGGGGATTATGCTATAAAACCGATGAATTGTCCAGGTGGAATGCTGGTATATAAAAGAAAGCTCCATTCATACAGAGAGCTTCCCCAAAGAATAGCTGAGCTTGGTCTGGTGCATAGGCACGAACTATCCGGAGCCTTGCACGGACTTATGCGAGTTAGATGCTTTACACAGGATGATGCCCATATTTTTATGACCCCCGAACAGATAAAAGATGAAGTGGTAGGGGTAATCAATCTAATTGATGATTTTTACAATGTATTTGGATTTAAATATCATATAGAATTATCAACGAGGCCAGAAAATTCGATGGGTACAAATGAGCAATGGCAAATGGCTATAAATGCACTCAGGGAAGCACTGGAATCGAAAAACCTAGGGTTTAAAATAAATGAAGGCGATGGTGCTTTTTATGGGCCTAAAATAGATTTTCATCTTGAAGATTCCATCGGAAGGACCTGGCAATGCGGGACAATACAGCTAGATTTTCAAATGCCTGACAGGTTTGATTTGTCTTATGTTGGCCCAGACGGGGAAAAACACAGGCCTGTTATGGTGCACCGGGTCGTATTTGGGAGTATAGAGAGATTTATAGCCATCCTGACCGAGCATTTTGCGGGTGCTTTTCCGGTTTGGCTTTCTCCTGTCCAGGTTAGAATTTTGCCTATAGTTGATAAGCACCATAAGTATGCTCAGGAAATTAAAAGAATGTTAGAAGAAAAAGGCATAAGAGTTGAAAATGATCTAAGGAATGAAAAGGTTGGTTATAAAATTAGGGAAGCACAGCTTTCAAAGGTGCCCTACATGCTTATAATCGGCGATAAGGAGATGGAAAACGATCAAGCATCGGTAAGATCGAGAAAGCAGGGGGATCTCGGGGCCATGCCTATAGAGGATTTTATTGAAAAGATTATAAAAGAGAACAATAGCAAAGGAAACTAGAGTCCCTAAACAAATTATAGTTCTGGGTTTGCTACACAGGTAAAATAATAAGAGTGGGGTTGGTGGGAATGAATATTATAAAACCTTGTTTTATAATCGAAACAGAATTTGATGGTGAGGATATTCTGCGGCATATAGAAAAAGCAGGAAGAATATGTTACAAAAGCGAAGATAAGGTTACGGAGGCTTCTGCATATGGATTTGTAAAGAGAATAATAAAAAACGGTCATGAGGCGGTAATAGAGCATTTTTCGGTTACCGTAAGGGTTATATGTGACAGGGGGGTTACCCACGAGATAGTAAGGCATAGGCTTGCATCCTATTCCCAAGAAAGCACAAGGTATTGTAATTATAGCAAGGATAGATTTACAAACCAGCTTACCTTTATAGAACCCTGTTTTTGGAACCGGGATACTGACAGCGGGAAAAGGAAGTATGAGATTTGGAAAAACGCAATGGAATCTTCCGAAAAAAAATACATGGAATTGTTGGAGTTGGGGGCAAGTCCACAGGAAGCAAGAAGTATACTTCCCAATTCCCTCAAGACGGAGCTTTTGATGACGATGAATTTAAGGGAATGGAGGCATTTTTTTAAGCTTAGAGTTGCCCCGGCTTCCCATCCGCAGATGAGGGAGATTGCCATACCTATGTTAGCAAAATTTAAAGAGCTGATTCCTGTTATCTTCGACGATATTCAAAATGGTGACTAAATAGTGCTAACTATTATTTGTTTTGATTCTGTGATATTTTTTATACTTTATTGTGTAGTAAGATATATACATCTATTTAGATGTTGCGAAAAAATTTTAGAAATATTCCAATAAAATTATTGACAAACGCCGAACTGTCTGGTACTATTGTAAGGTAAAAAGAAGAGGAAATTATCCATTCCTCACCTTGCGGATATATTTCGACAGGGTCAATACCTTTAGACTATAAAATACTGTTTAATGCGTATTATATGAGAGATGGATCATTTTAGATTCATCTTTTTTATATTTAAACTGCTGTAATATACAACTGTATAAAAAGTGAAGGGGTTTGTACCCGAAGACTTTTATTATAACGCAAAAATCTCAAAAACTCGGAGGTGTTATCTATTAACAAAAACGAACTAATGGTAAATGAGAAAATAAGGGATAGGGAAATTAGGCTAATCGATAATGATGGTACTGCACTTGGAATAATGACCTCAAAGGAGGCACAAAGGCTTGCCAACTCGAGAAATCTCGATTTGGTCAAGATTGCCCCTCAGGCGTCGCCCCCGGTGTGCAAGGTAATGGACTATGGTAAATACATGTTTGATCTTGCCAAGAGGGAAAAGGAAGCACGGAAAAAACAAAAGGTTATCTCCGTAAAAGAAGTGAGATTATCTGCTTCAATTGAAGAACATGATTTCAACTTCAAACTAAAAAACGCCATCAAATTTTTAAAAAATGGGGACAAAGTTAAGGTCAGTATCAGGTTTCGGGGTAGGGAAATGAATTACACCTCGCTTGGTCAGCAGACACTTGAGAAATTTGCGAAGGCAGTTGATGAAGTTGCAGTGGTAGAAAGAAGGCCAAAGATTGAAGGCAGGAATATGTTTATGATTCTTAATCCTAAGCCGTAATACAGAATTTAAGGAGGAAATCTTATGCCGAAGATGAAAACACATAGCTCTTCTAAGAAGAGATTTAAACTAACAGCTACAGGTAGGGTTAAAAGGTCGAAAGCCTACAAAACTCACATACTTACAAAAAAGACCACCAAAAGAAAAAGGAACTTGAGGAAATCAGCAATTGCATCTAAGGCCGATGCAGCGGTTATCAAAACGTTGATTCCATACAAGTAAAGGAGGAATAGGCTATGTCAAGAGTCAAAGGTGGAGTTGCGACACGTGCAAGACGCAAAAAAACACTAAAGCTAGCAAAGGGTTACTTTGGTGCTAAGGGCAAAAATTTTAGAATTGCAAACCAGGCTGTTATGAAATCCCTTTCTTATGCTTATAGGGATAGAAGAGCTAAAAAGAGGGACTTTAGGAGACTTTGGATTACCAGAATAAATGCAGCAGCAAGAATAAATGGTATAAGCTATAGCAAATTCATGAATGGGCTTAAAAAAACAGGGATAGTATTAAACAGAAAGATACTTGCGGATATGGCTGTTAATGATTCAGGTGCTTTTGCTCAGTTAGTTGAAAAAGTCAAAGCATTGAACTAAGTTAAAAAAAAGGGGAGATTAATTCTCTCCTTTTTAAAATATAATTTAGTATTTGCATTACATATAATATACCCAATATTATGTGCAGTTATCTAAGGTAGGGTTATTATCTTTAAACTAATAGTTCTATGGGTTGGTTACAAGGAGATAAAATTGGAATACATAACAAGCATCCAAAATCCCCATATTAGGGAAATCAGATTATTACAAAAGAAGAAGTATCGTCAGGGAAATGGCAAGTTTTTCATAGAAGGAATTAAATTTGTAAAAGAGGCTTTGGAAGAATCCACACATATCAGCAAGGTTATTATTTCTGAGCGGCTGGATGGTTGTGCAGGTAGCGGT
>JAAZML010000012.1 GCA_012798835.1 Clostridium sp. | reverse complement strand
CAGGCTAAGGCAGAGGCAGCAGCAGGGGCGGTGCAGGCTGAACTAAATACGCATAAGGCAGATAAAGCGAATCCACATGGGACAACTAAAGCTCAGATTGGGCTTGGTAATGTAGATAATAAAAAGCAACTAGGAGCAACTGAGCAGGCTGTTGATAGTGCTAAATTAGAAGGAAATACTTTAGCACAAGTAAGAGCAGGTGTTACAAAAGCAAATGTTGGCCTAGCTAATGTAGACAATGTAAAGCAAATGCCAATATCAGGTGGCACTTTTACAGGCGTAGCAGTTGCCCAGGCTAATACTTCCTACACTACTAGACAGTTAAGAAATGTAATCATGTCCACAGCAAACCCAAGTGGTGGTTCAAATGGTGACATTTGGATTAAGTATAAGTAGGTGACGTGATATGGCTCATAATGTTAATATTGGTGGTACTTGGCGAGAAGTAGAAGCTATGTGGGTTAATATTAATGGGGTTTGGAGAGAAATAGAAAAACTATGGACTAATATTGGTGGTACTTGGCGAGAAGCAAATATTGAAAAAGTTATAGAATACATTGGCACAATTACACCAATGGGTTCTAATATGGGTTCTACATCCGCCACTTCAATTGGTAATTATGCTCTGTTTGGTGGTGGTTCAACTAGCGATGCTCCTGGATATACTCATGGCAATGTATACGCCTATAACACTTCTCTAGTAATGTCTACTGCACCAGCGTTTTCTCGCACTAGAAGAAATTTAGCGGCCACTTCGGTAGGAGATTATGCTTTATTTGGAGGTGGTGGCAGTGGTCATGCTGACGAACATTATGTCACAGTAGACGCATATAGCTCAAATCTAACACGCTCTACCCCAAACGCATTGACAACGAACGCATCTAGGTTAGCCGCTACTTCTGTAGGAGATTATGCTTTATTTGGAGGTGGTAGGGCTGATAGATATAGTGTTACTGCTAATGTAAATGCATATAACACCAGTTTGGTTCGTTCCTCTCCAACAGCCCTATCTTTAAGCAGAAGAAATTTGACTGCCACTTCAATTGGTAATTATGCTCTGTTTGGTGGTGGTTCAAGCCTTAAGGACGGCTTTGACTCTAGCTATTACGATAGAGTGGATGCGTACAATACCAATTTAGTCCGTCATACTGCTACAGCCTTATCCATCTCTAGGCATGATCTAAGTTCAACTTCTATAGATGATTATGCTTTGTTTGGTGGAGGATACAATGAAAGTACTACATTTGGGACTGTAGACGCATACAATACCAGTTTGGTTCGTTCAACCTCAACTGCATTTTCTAATGCTAGACGCTCATTGTCTGCTACTTCATTAGGGGGTTGTGCTATATTTGGTGGTGGTAATATATCTATATATATATCTAACCCAGAGCTTTTCATGGTTGATATATATGATAAAAGTTTAGTTAGGACATCATATGAATATGCTACAGGAAGGGATGATTTAGCCGCTACTTCAATAGGTAATTATGCTTTATTTGGGGGAGGCAATTATTACTCTGCGGCAACAAGACCTTCAAATACGGTTCATGCTTTTCACTATAATTAAATGGAGGTAGATAATTATGTTAAGATTAGAAAAATATTCAGAAGGTAAGGTATATATGTTTCCCAATGGTGAAGTAGCCACATCAGAAAGGATTAAAAACGATTTCCCCGCTGTAGAACATTTTGTTCATGTTTTAGAGATTAACGGTGATGTGTGTCAAGCAGTAATGAATTTGAACGCATTAAGGCAAATGCACAATATTCCTGATGAATTGAGCGAAGATGAAGCAATTCAAGCAATAGAAGATATTATCAATGCACCACAACCAGAGCCAGAGCCAACGGCTGAAGAAAGAATAGCAGCCGCTATGGAATTTCAAAATCTTATGAATTTATAGGAGGGTTATAAATATGACTTTTGAAATGATTAAAAGAAATTATGATAGAGGGTTGTGGAATAAGCAAATGGTTAAAGTTGCAGTAGTAAAAGGCGTTATTACAGAGGAACAGTACAAAGAGATAACGGGGGAAGATTATACTGAACAATAGGATTATATTGTGTCGTAGGCCGGGGAGTAACTCCCCAGTTTTATTATGCAATAAATTAAGGGAGGTAAGTTTATGAAAACAGTTGATCCAAAATGGCTAGAAAGAGTAAAAAAGGATTTTGCAAATTCACCCTTGTTGCCATCCCCACCGGACAGTAGAGACTTTACTCTATCCTCAGTTGTAAAGGCGGAAAAGCCAACACCAAGGATAGCAAAATTACCACAGTCCCCAATTAAAATAGACCAGGGCAATTTACCTAAATGCGCTGGATCTGCTATAGCTGGTATTTATAATGCTTATTACAACGCCATTGGTGAGTTACCCAAGGGAGGCTTTAGTGACGATTATGCTTATCAAAGGGCGAAGCAGCTTGACGGCATCCCCGATCTAGATGGAACTTACCTTAGAATTGTATTAATGATTGCCCTCCATGAAGGTATTTGTTCCAAGGCTGTCTGGGACAAGTATAAAAGATTGTGCCCTGAAACTATTGCTGATGCTAAAAAATATAAGATAAAAGCCTACGCCAAACTAACTGGCTTATCAGAAATCAAACAGGCAATTGCAGACGGTAAGTATTTGCTTCTAGGATCCCAAGTAACTACAGACTGGACAAAACCCCCAACAAAAGAGGATGGTTATATTGGATTTCCTCCCCAAGGTCATTTTGTTGGCGGCCATGCGACATATGCCTATGGGTATGATGATCTGCTAAGAAATGTTAGGTTAGGGTACATTCTCGGCGAAAACTCTTGGGGGCCTGGCTGGGGAGATGATGGTACTTATCAAATGCCGCAGGACTTTGTAGGTTATACGATTGACCTGGGTATGGCAATGCTTATGGAAGTTTGGGCTGTTGAGTTTCCAATGGATGTACCAGTAGTGACAGAAAGAGAAGTGGAAATGACAGTTGGAGAGCAGGAAGTGTATCTGAACGGAGAAAAGATAACCATAGACCAATCCCCTGTGGTGGACAAGAACACTTGGAGAACCATGGTTCCAATTAGAGCCATTGGCGAAATGTTTGGTTTTGATGTCAAGTATGATGAGAAAACCAAAAAAATAACAATTAAGGGGTGAGGCCATTGGCTTGCGAATTGCACGCAGAAGTAAAGGATCAATTAAGGGTTCATGAAAAGCGGATTGTGAAGCTCGAGAAAACAGATGCAGAATTTACAATAAAGTTTGACAACCTCTGTCAGACAAAATACCCGAAAAGGAGGAAGAAACGTTGCAACTGAGAAAAGGGCAAATCCTCTTTGCGGTTATACACCACTCAGCTAAACTCAACCAGTACACAGCCGAGGAAGTGCTGAGAGTACAAAAGGCTATGGGCTATGCTACTTATGCCTATAATACTTTAATTGAGCCTGACGGTAAGGTGGTACCTGGACGTGACAGGAAATACCGGGGAGCTCATACCTACGTTGAGGGGGCGTCCGATCCGCAATACTGGAATGAAAACTCGTTGGGATACTGCCTAGTTTGGAACGGAGAAGAAGCACCGTTTCCTAATGTGATGTACAAATCGTTGGCTAAGGAGCTTTACAAAGACGGCTTTACTGCAGCGCAGATTAGGTTACATCGGGAACTAAAAGCGACCGCTTGCCCGGGGAGGTATTTCGATAAAGCAAAGTTGTTAAATTACCTAGAAAGGGAGTGGGAAGGAGCTATGGCTAAAACAGATTATGATAACCACTGGGCGAAGAGTGACATAGATAGCGTTAAAAAACTAGGTCTAATGGCTGGATATGATGCTAATACTTTTAAACCTGACCAGCCAGTAACCAGGGCGGAATTAGCTGCAGTAATAAACCGGCTCTATAACAAACTAAAGTAAGGGGGCGGTTATGTGCCAGAAAACTTCTTTTCAAATAGGGAACTGTATGAATTAATACAAGATACCGCAAGGGAGATGAACGAACTAAAAAAAGAGATGGCTGAAACAAGGGCCATCATACGAGATTATAACGGCCTTAGAAGGAAAATAGAGGAAACTGACGCAAGGCTTAATACGCTCATGTGGATTATAGGCATATCAATACCGGCAACGGGCTTATTATTTACGTTTCTAAACTATTTAGGGAGGTAGAAAGATGGATATAGAAATCTTTGGGGTTAGTGCAGTATTGCTTATTATGGCTTTAGTCAATTTAGCTAAAAGTGCTGGCTTTAATTCGAAGTACGGAGGAATTCTGGCTGTAGTGCTTGGCATACTGACTAGTGTGGGATACTCATTCTTCCAAGATACTTTAACTTTCAAAGCTATCATAACTGGATTGGCGTTAGGTTTATCGGCAGCAGGATTATATAGTACACAAAAGAATGTTAGAGAATGAACTCCCCGGTTTAGGCCGGGGCTTTTTAATTAACCATTTACGAGTTCGTGTTAATAGGCCTAATATTAAAACCTTAGAATACTATCACGGACTTATAATAAAGGTCTAGGACGTGCTACGAGTATAATTATACCTTTTATTAACCAATTTTTATCTGTTGCTTCTTATTATAT
>JAAZML010000141.1 GCA_012798835.1 Clostridium sp. | reverse complement strand
TCCTGAAGAATTCCCAGTAAAGGGCATATTTGTAGCGGCCTTTGGTGATGGGCAGCCATTAACACAGGATACTAAAAAGCAAGCACCTAGTGGGGTATTAGTTATAAATACGGATACAGGTGATTATGATTGGTTTGTGAAAACAATAGGCAAAGCCAGGGCCGGACGCCTTGGTGATGGTTTAAAACGGACGATTGATGTTAAATTCGATAATGATGGCAAATCACTATATGTTTTAGACTTCGGAGTATTTGAGTTAGCCGATATGGCACCTAATGCAATTCCTAAATCTGGGGTGCTATGGAAGATAAGCAGAGAAAGTGATTAGATGGGGAATTTTGGGGATGCACTGAATAGACTTAATTGGAGAACAAGTAGAGTTAGAAGCCTAATACATATCACCACCCCTAGCTGATATTATAGAACATATATGTTTTTGGATTAATAGTGTTAAAGCCATGAACAATAAAGAATAAAGAAAACTAAATAAAATTATACCTAAAAGGATGACTATATTTATTGCCCCAACTATATTTTGGAGTCCGGGTAAACCCACGAAAAATATCAATAGAAAAGTGCCACAGGATAATAGTGAAGTAGATAGTAGCGATTTTTTCCAAAACGGAACGGTGGGAATTACTACAAGTGAAACAGCTAGACCCAAAGGGCCAGTGGCAAGCAAAAATATTATTGCCTCCTTTGCACTAATAAGGAATAGTAGTGCAGTGGTGGTCAAAAACATTGCTAACACTTTATCACCTAGTAACAATGCACCAATTATTACCGGCAAACTGCTTAAAGGAGATAAGGCTAGACCAATTACAGGAAGAAAAACCGGTGCAGCATGAAGAATTGTTGTAATAGCAGATAAAAGGCCGGTAAAGGCTACCCATTTACCTTTTATCTCGGAATAATCTTTCGTTAAAAGCATATCCTTATTTTTTTTCAGGGTAATGAGTATATATATAATTAGAAAGAAATAAACAATAAAAGAAATAATGTTTAACATAAAATAGCCCCCTATAGTTTTCATGTTTGATAATATTCATATAGGCTCGTACTTATGTCAAACATAAAGGAAAGTTTCCCAGCACCGCACATTAAGCACCAGGGACGTAAGCATCAGGGACGGACATTTTTGCTTATAATAATTACATATTTGAACTAATGGCATGGACGGTACTACTTTTAACCTCAAGAAGAGCAGCAATTTGTCTATGACTGATTTGGCTTTTCTCGAGTAATATTTTTATTAATCTTTTTTGATGTTCTTTGTCTTCCTTGAATTTCGAAAAATCTTTAATATTATGTTTATCAAAATAACCATATATAAGAGCTTTAGATATGTCTAATCTCCTTGCTTCAACTTCCTCCTTGGTATCTAAATATATTATAAAATCCGTTTCATTGTGAAACTCCCGAAATAGGTTTTGCTTCCCGGAGAAAAAGTCCATGATAAAACTGGCTTCTTCAGGGTTGACCACATTATACTTTCCTTTTATATATTCATTGTAACTACTCCATTTATAGGAGCTTATATTTGTGACCATTTTCGCATTTACCGGATTGTTATGTATATACCTTACAACTTGTAGTAAATATTTATCATCTGCTATTATCTCACTTTTATATCTACCTTGGAAGACATGTCCGACTCTATCATTATTAACATTAAAATTCATGGCATATTTTATGTTAACTCTTTTAAGAGCCATAGAAATATCGTCTAATTCGCCTTTAATAATTAAGTGAATATGGTTGTCCATCAGGCAATATGCGACAATACTTATTTCTTCTTCCAACCCTAT
>JAAZML010000092.1 GCA_012798835.1 Clostridium sp. | reverse complement strand
ACTTCGGAAATTTCATAGCCGGTTTTGCCAAGGACCCTGTACTTCATATTAATACCCCCTATCGTTTTTTTACATGTCCTCTACTATAATATCATTAATTGCAGAAGGTATGCAAAACGAGTGAACATTTAAAAAACCGCCATATTCAATACGGCGGCCTCAAAAATCAAAACATCCAGAACCTTGTTATAGCTCCGCTTTCCAAAGTCCATGGATATTGCAATAAGCATAAACTTCCACATTCTCTTTATCACAAAAAACAGCCTCCGGTTTATCTTCGGGTGTAAGGGAAATCCTTTCTGTTCCATCATCGGACACAACCGCAATCCATTCAATATAATGTTCCGGCACCATAGGATGTGCCACTGAACCAACTTCTACATGGATTTTGCCATCCTTCCTGCTTACTACCGGAACATGCTTTTCTGTCGATGCATCCTCGGTATTGGCCTCAAGTTTTATCATGGGTTGTCCGCAACAAACCAGCTCTCCACCGCCGTCATAAATAAGACCCACAAGATTTTTACAAATTTCACACCGATAAAAAGATACTCTTTCCTTCATTTAACAGTGCCCCCTCTTTTTTGTATTTATGAAATCAAAATTACTATAATACTTATACCCCTTTTCAATAAGGGTAAACAATTTATTAATGGCTAAAAACACAAAAAAATAAGGTTAGTCTCCAAAAAGGAGACTAACCCATGTAAAGGGGGTCAAAATGTATTTTGTGAGGTCAGTTATAGTATTGACACAAACCACTGTTTATTATACACATTTTTTTAAATTTTTTTTATTTTCTATAGCACCTGTGGGACATACGGCGGCACATTCGCCACAATTAATACAAACAGCTGTATCTATCTTTGCCAAAGTCCCCGCAAAACTTATTGCATCCGTAGGGCATACCTTCGAGCATTTTCTACACCCTATACACCCGACTTCGCAATTTTTCCTTACAATACCGCCCTTGTCCATACTTGAACAACTTACAGAATATCGACCTTTTTTTAGAACCATTTCAATTATATTTTTAGGGCAGGCTTCCACACACTTTCCACATGCCCTGCATTTTGATTCAATAATGTTTGCAAGACCATCCTTTATAACTATTGCATCAAAGGGGCAAGCCCTTACACAATCACCCAGACCAACACAACCGTAGGTACAGGCCGAAGGCCCCCCAAAAAGGTTGGCCGCCGCAGCACAATCCAAAATCCCAGCATAATCAAACTTGCTTTTACACACCTCATGGGTACCGCCGCACATAATCTTTGCAACCTTTTCCTCCACTGTCTGTGCCTTTACACCCAAAATTTCGCCCAGCTTATCGGCCAGTTCCTGTCCTCCTACGGTACATCCATTTATCTCACATTCACCTTCTACCACACACTGGGCAAAAGCATCACAGCCCGTTTGCCCACATGCACCGCAATTGGCTCCCGGCAAAACTTCCCTTACCTTCGCAACCCTAGGATCGACCTTAACTTCAAACATCTTGGACGCAATCGATAAACCCATCCCAAGCACCAAACCCATCCCGCCAACAACGGAGGTAGATATTATTAATTTATCAAGCATATCTAAACAACCCCTCTTTAAGATTCAAATAAGCAGTATGCATAAGCCTTTAATGGCTACAACCGCAAAGATATGAAAAATCTTTTAAACCTAGAGCTCTATATCCCAAAAAGTCCCTGAAATCCAAGAAAAGACAGAGATACCAACGCCGCAGCAATCAAAGCTATGGGGAGCCCTTCAAAGGATTTTGGTATATCACAGTCTTCAAGCCTTTCTCTTATGCCGGCAAACAAAACTAATGCTAGGGTAAAACCAAGACCCCCACAAAATCCATAAATAACTGATTCCAAAAAATTATATTCCGCATCTATATTCAAAAGCGCCACACCTAGCACGGCACAGTTGGTAGTTATAAGCGGGAGATAAATACCCAAAGCTCTATAAAGAGGGGGTATAAACTTCTTTAATATCACCTCAACCAACTGAACAAGCGCAGCTATAATGAGGATAAATGATATTGTCTTTAAATATTCTATTTCAAACGGGATCAAAAGATAATCATACACAAGCCGTGTTACTCCCGATGCTATCGTCATAACAAAAACAACCGCTCCACCCATACCAAAGGCGGTGGAAAGGTTTTTTGATACCCCCAAAAAGGGACATATCCCTAGAAACTTTGATAATACAAAGTTATTGACCAGTAATGCACCTATTACAATAACAAGCAACCCATTAGTATTCATTATAACTACGCCTCCTTGCCTTTCGATGAAACTTCGCATGCCATAGGACATGATGCACAACTATCCTTGTCAACCTTTAGAGCCGCAACTTTATTTATAGCCGCCATTACAAAACCAAAAGCCAAAAATCCGCCGGGTGGCAGCATCATTATTACTGCAGGCTTAAAGATTCCCCCGGAAATATCCTGTCCGAACCAAGTACCGTTTCCTAATATCTCCCTTATAGATCCCAAAGTAAGAAGAGCCAGAGTAAAACCAATGCCCATTCCTATTGCATCTATTACAGACATAAATACGCTGTTTTTTGCGGCATACATTTCTGCCCTTGCTAGTATTATACAATTTACAACTATAAGCGGAATATATATCCCCAATTGTTTGTTGATCTCTGGCAAATAAGCCTGTAGAAGCATTTGCACTATGGTAACAAAGCCCGCTATAATCGTGATGTATGCAGGGATCCTTACCCTTTCCGGAATAACTTTTCTAAGAAGCGAAATTACAGCATTAGAGCCTATAAGAACTACTGTGGCAGCAATCCCCATGCCTATCCCATTTTCTGCCGATGTAGTTACAGCCAATGTGGGACAGGTCCCCAGCACTAATCTAAATACTGGGTTTTCCTTTACAATTCCCTTTGATAGGTCATTAAAAACATTCTTAATCGCACCCATTTTATGTCCCCCCCATTTTCTTGAGCTTCGAATCAGTATCTAAAGCAGCCTGAACAGCTTCCATTACGGCTTTTGATGTAATGGTTGCACTACTTATCGCATCTATTTGCTCATCCTTTATTTTACCACCTTTTACGATCGATAACGGTTCTTTGGGTATAATGCCCCTGAACTGAGATATGAAAGGTTCTTCTGCAGCTTTAGAGCCAAGCCCCGGGGTCTCGCTGTTATCACCAATATCTATACCCGTTATTCTACCCTCCACATCTACCCCTACAGTTATTGTAATTGAACCGCCATAACCCTTATTTTGCAAAAGATATACATTGCCAACTACCTCTTGGTGTTTAATACCCTTGTAAGCTTCTTTTACAATCCCAGTGTCCGGGTCTGTAATCTCATCTTTTAGGATGATCTCTTCAAAACTTTGGGCTTCCTCCAGTACCTTTTTTCGTGCATTTTCTTGTTCAATTTTTATCATCTCGTCTATTTTTTCTTTGGTTGCCGCATTAGTAAAAGCCAAACCAAAGGTGATTAGAGAACATATTAAAAATAAAACTAATGTAGACTTTAATATTTCACGCAATGGTTCTCTCACCTCCGAAGCTCTTTGGAATGGTATATCTATCGATCAGGGGTACAACAATATTCATAATAACTATTGCGTAGGACACACCCTCTGGGTTGTTGGTATATAATCTTATAACTCCTGTAAGAAGTCCACAACCTATCCCCATAATAATTCTTCCTTTAAAGGTCATTGGTGAGGTAGAATAATCCGTTGCCATATAAATAGCACCTAGGAGCAATCCCCCTGCTAATACATGAAATACAAAGTCTCCGGTAAAAAGCATATCCCCACCAAATATCCATGTGAACAAAGCTGTAGTACCTACAAATGTAAGGGGTATCTCAAATCCTATGATCCCTCTTGCCAAAAGATATACTGCGCCTAATAAAAGAGCCGCCGCCGAAGTTTCACCTAGACACCCCGACACATTGCCCCAAAAAAGTTTGGCATAATCCGGCAAATGCAAAGCCGCCTCCCCCGCCTTGAGCATTCCGAGGGGAGTTGCAGTAGATACTGCATCTACAACAGGTTTTGTCCAAGTCGTCATATAAGCGGGATATGAAACAAGTAAAATTATCCTTGCACCCATTGCCGGATTAAGAAAATTCTGACCAAGCCCACCGAACAACTGCTTTATTACGACTATAGCCGCAAACCCACCTAAAGCTGCCAACCATAGAGGTATCGTCGGCGGAAGGTTTAAAGCCAATAAAAGACCCGTTACCACCGCACTAAAGTCCGAAATAGTGTTATCTCTTTTCATCATTCTGCGTGATAGGTATTCCGTAGCGACACAAGATAGTATACTAACCAAAACCACCGCCAAAGCCCTTAATCCAAAAAAATATATTCCTGCAAAAGTTGCCGGTAGAAGGGCTATTATCACATCTTTCATTATCCTTTTAGTATTTGTCTTATCCCTTATATGGGGTGAGGACGAAACTACAAAACTGTCTCCCAATTTATTTTCCCCCTTTCACTGGTGCCGCCTGTTTTACCCTAAGTTTTCCAAGTCTTATCGATTGAACAAGGTTAATCTTTGCCGGGCATACATACGAACAGCTTCCACATTCCATACAGTCATTTATATGATATTTTTGAAGGCCCTCAATATCCGCTTTTATAGCATTGTTGTTAAGATATAAGGGCATAAGATTCATAGGACATGCTGTAACACACCTTCCGCATCTTATGCATGCCCCCGATTCAGGTATCACAGCATCTTTTTCACCAAAAGCCAGCAGGGCGTTGGTATGCTTTACCACCGGCAAATCCAGCGAAAATTGTGCTATTCCCATCATAGGTCCCCCCATCAATACCTTTTTGGGTGAATCATAAAACCCGCCGCAAAAATCAAAAACCCGGCCCAAAGGTGTCCCTATCAAAACCCTTACATTGCTGGGGTTTTTGACTACCGCGCCATCTACCGTTACTCTTTTTTCTATAAGTGGAATACCAGTTTTCATATACTTGGAAATAAAAGAAATGCTGTTTACATTCATAACAATGACACCTACGTCAGAGGGAAGACGCCCAGCGGGAACCTTTCTTTTTGTCACCGCATATATGAGCATTTTTTCTGCTCCCTGGGGATAACGCGATTTAAGCTTAGCTATTTTTATCCCTTTTCTCCCAGATGTGGCATTCATCATATTTTCTATGGCCTCGGGCTTATTGTCTTCGATACCAACTATCACATTTTCTATATCCAAAGCCCCACACACTAGATTAATACCGTCCATAATATAGTCCAAGTTTTCAATGATTTCCCTATAATCAGATGTTATAAATGGTTCACACTCGGCGGCGTTTATTATAAGGGTATCAATCTTTTTTCCCTTTGGCGGGGAAAGTTTAACACTAGCGGGAAATCCTGCTCCTCCCAGACCAACAAGGCCGGATTTTCTTATAAGCTGCGTAAACTCCTCGGTGTTTGAATACTTCGGCGGCCCAATACCTTCGCAAATCTCCTGTTTGCCATCGGATTCAATATCCACGGTTTTGATATAGAAACCCCCGGGATGGAGTATGGACGATATGCCTGTTACCGTTCCCGAGACACTAGAATGAATAGGCGCCGAAATAAAACTATCACTGTCCCCTATTATTTGCCCTACTTTTACAATATCTCCCCTTTTCACAAGCGGTTCGCATGGCGCACCTATGTGCTGGAGCATTGGGATTGTCACTTTTTTTTGTGGGGGCATCTTAATGGTTTCGGAATTGGCGGTATTTTTGAAGTGAGGTACCTTTGCTCCCCCTTTAAAAAATTTCTTAACAAACATTTGTACGACCCCATTTAAATTTTATTTTATATGATAATAGATTCTAACATAGTCCTAAATGAATTTTATTTTATTTTTTCGCAATTGTCAAATACCTATAGTCGATGGATTTAACATAATTATATTGGTTTTTGTATACATCTGTTTTTGCAATTTTGCTCAACCTTTAAATAAATTACTAAATATATAGTAGTCTCTTTTCGCTATATCTTAAAGCCCATAACAACACGCTCAATCCCAGCCAAATCTTTTAAAATCCCTATATCTTTAAAATTGTTCTTCATAAATTTTACTACACTTTTTGACTGATTATAACCAACCTCCACTGCAAATAGGGAATTGGGCTTTAAAAGGATAGCTGCCTCTTTGGTTAGCCCTTCATAAAAATCGAGTCCATCTTCCCCTCCGTTCAGTGCTAGATGCGGCTCATAATCTTTGACCTGCATATCCAAACCCCGAATTTCCCCCGTCGGTATATAGGGTGGGTTGGAAACAATAATGTCAAAACCTTCAAATGATCCTTGGGCCTTTGTATCCCTATAAAATACCCCGTCCAAAGTATCGAAAATATCGGCCCTTATAAAGTCTATACATCTATCCACCTCGTGCCTTTTTGCATTGTCTTTTGCTATATCAAGAGCCTTTTGCGAAATGTCAAGAGCGGTAACCTTGCAGCATTTTATATAAACAGCCAGGCTTACAGCAATACATCCCGAACCTGTACCTATATCCAATATACTGATTTGGTTTTTGCCAAATCTTTTTGCATAATCAAGTACGGCCTCTACAAGAACCTCGGTATCCTGCCTCGGTATTAAAACATCTGGAGTAACATGGAAATTGAGAGCCATAAATTCCTGGTATTGGGTTATATATTGGAGGGGTTTACCCTCGACTCTTTGCTTGGTAAAAAAAATAAAATTTTCGTACTCTTTAGCGGTCATACGATAATCGTTATGCGAAAATAAAAAACTTCTATCCACCCGAAGCACATGGCATAACAGTACCCCGGCCTCAAGTGCCGGGGCATCAATACCTGCTGATTTGAGCTTTTGTATCCCCTCTAAAAAGGCATCCTTTAGGATAATATTTATGTTCATTTTACCACTTATCTTCTTCCTTATCTTCTACTAATACGTTTTTCATGGCCTCAATAGCCACTTCAATCTGGCTATCATCGGGTTCTCTGGTTGTAAATCCTTGAAACATAAGACCCGGTGTATTAATAATACGAGCAATCAAGGATTCGCTTCTCCCGGCAATTTTTATAATTTCATAGGATATACCGGCGACAAAAGGAATTAAAACCACCCGCAAAAGTATATTAATCCACAAACCATGCTGACCCACCAACGAAAACAAAAGTATGCTGATTATCATCACTGTAAACAAAAATGATGTCCCACAGCGGGGATGTCTTGTGGAATGTTTTTTTACATTTTCGACGGTCAGTTCTTCTTCATTTTCATAACAATGTATTGTCTTATGCTCTGAGCCATGATACTGCCACACCCTTCTTATGTCCTTCATCTGGGAGGTAAGGGAAAGATAGAGTATAAATAATATAACCCTTATAGCACCTTCGACCAAATTATACAAAACCGTCCCGGTACCCGTAGTTTTGTCAATTGGTAAGAGCCATGCAATAGTATTTGGTAAAACCATAAACAATCCAATGCTAAACAAAAGTGAAAACACAACCGAAACATAGATAACTACATCCTGAAGTTTTTCACCAAAAACCTTTTTGAGAAACCGATCAATTTTTGAGGGCTTTTCATCCTCTTCCTCTTCGCCCTCCAAATCCATAAACTCCGCCGAAAACATTAATGCCTTAATCCCCAAAACCATTTGCTTAAATATTCCCGCAAATCCCCTTACTATCGGGACTTTTGATAATTTACTCTTTATAGGGAGGGGGCGTTTTTCAACTAATATTTCTCCATCGGGTTTTCTTATCGCAATAGCAGCATTTTTCGGCCCTATCATCATAAGCCCTTCAATTAGTGCTTGTCCCCCAATACTTGTCATATGCTTGGGCTTTTTAAAAATATCCTGTTTCATTTTAACCTCACTTGCTCGGGCCGCCTGCGGTATCTTTTTTACATAATACTTATAGATTTAAAAAACCCCATTTTAAAATGGGGTATGTTTGGTTTTCCATACAGATAAACCCCGCATAGCAGTCAGATTCATTATTTGTTCTATTGTTAATTATACATTAATCATTTTTTAAAAACAACAGTTATAAAAACCGCATAACCGGAACCCAGAATTTAAGTGACCTGTCTTAGTCCAGTTGCCCCGAATTAAGGATCATCCTTACAGCATTAAGGCTCACTGCGAAAATATACCTGCATGCATTTAATTTCGTATGATAACCCGTCTGCCTTGTTGTACGCTGGCGGATAACGATTACCTCCGCATTTTTATCAACCTGAAATTCTATGATTATATTTCTATTGCGGGTAATTTCATTAACATACCTACCAAGCCTAGTACCGGGCTTAGCCGCAATTACACAATAAAAATAAGGATATGCTATATCCTGCACTAAATTCATATTTATTTGGGATTGTATACCATAAAGTGAATCGGGCGCATCATCAAAGGATATGCTAAAGCGTGCATCTTTTGGGACGCATTTTCCTGATTTATCATGGGCAAGCAATAACGCAGGCTTAAAGTGTTCCCGTTCACCTTTTATGCTGTTAAAATATTTTTCTATATCTATAATAATGTCAACTTTTTTACATAATTCGCTTTGATTATGTATCCTTCGAATACCATTAAACCAAAGGGGAAGTATAAGAATTAGCATATCTAGTGCAAAAATTCCCCCAACCTGTATATTTGTCGAAAACCCAGATAAAATTAATGCGGTTACAGATAACCCCAAAGCTGTCAAGAAAAACGTAGTCCCGCCTAGTGTATTACTTATGTCAATAGCATCTTTATCCCATTTTTCTATTCTCTTCCGGTGTCTTATTATCTCATGAAGGCGTTCTATACTAACCCCAGTCCAGTCTAGAGCTTCACAAAATGCTTTTTGCTCCGTACGTACATCGCAGCCCTTTACAAGGTTTAATATGGTAGCAAGAATTAGAAATATTGCTCCTTCCCAAGGGCTCATTAAAACAAATTGAATCATAAACCCCAAAAATACCAAGAGCAGATAAAATAACATTCTTGTGGAATACGAAATACTTTTTAAAAAATGAAATTTTACACTGTCCCGTTTTTCCGGAGGCGGAAAGCCCGGAACATGAATCCAATCATTCATACCTTGCTCCTTTCTCTGCGCAAACCGAGAGATTCCCATATAGCATGGAGTTCTGTGCAGCCGTGTATATTAAAGTAAAGGGGACATGCACCCTGGCAGACAACAAAGTGTTTGCAGTTTTTGCATTCTTCGGGTGCTTCCTTTTTCCCCCTTATCCACTTGGTTCTTTTTTTAAACCATATGTTCTCAAAACCCTCATCCAATAAATTTCCCATGGGTTCGGGCCAGCTAGAACACGGTAATACATCACCTTTGGGGTTTATGGAAAGCAGTCCCTCACAGGCACTGCATCCCTTATTTCCAAAACCCGCTGCCACTGGATTAAACAAACATATCGGGGTGGGAGAATACCACATAAATTTGACGCCCACCCTTGAAGATTCCCTTTTGATTTCATCTATGATTTCCCTTATTTCGCTGTAGCTCACAGTCAATTCTTGGTCACTTCCACGCCCTGCGGGTATAACTAAATTTGCCGAAAATCTCTGGGCACCTATTTCTTCGCAAAACTTGGGGTATTGCAAAATAGACTCGCGATTAGGTTTGCAGATGGTAAAATGCGGGTGAACTGTGATCCCCTCTGCCATAAGTGCTTTAAACCCCTCTACCGACGCCTTATGCGAACCGGGTACCCCCGTAATAGAGTCATGCACAAAAGAATCTCCTGACTCGATGCTGACTTGGGCAGATGCAAGACCCGCTCTGGCAAATTGCTTTGCCTTTTTTGGTGTTATCAAAGTACCGTTGGTAATGAGGTTCACCCTCATTTTATTAACCTTGGAAGCATATTTTATAAGCTTGGCAAGATCTTTAAAAAGAAGTGGCTCCCCTCCAGTAAAAGATACACTCGGAACCCCTGCCTCATACCGTATAATATCAAGAATTTTTTTAAATTCATTGACCTCAAGCTCTTCAAATCCCGTGCCCCCAGTACATCCTGCATAACAAAAACGGCATCTTATATTGCAGGCATACGTAAGCGCAACCTCCGATAAAATAGGGAACTCAATATAGTCATTTGTAAATTCCACCCTTTGTACCGCTGTAGTTGCGTAGTTCTCACAAATTTCATTATTCCATATACGTAGAAAGTCCACAAAAAACCTTTCTAGTTGCTCTTCGATATCCGGTAAATCAGAACGCATCTTAACAAAATCCCAAACCGAACCCCCATCCAATACATGGGCAATAATACGAGCACCCGTAGTATTAAGCTTAAACGCGTCGTTGGGCATACGTATTAACACATTATCTTTAAGACGCATATAGACATAGGGCTTTATTCTAGCTAGGAAATCGTCTACCCATTCCAATTTATGTTCTTTCATCTTGCACCCCCGCTGACACACGCCGAGTGACAAGCCGAGTGGCAAGCCGAATGACATGCCGAATGGCAGGCATCATGGCAAGCCGAGTGACACGCATCGTGACAGGCCGAGTGACATGCAAAGACTCCTGTCTGAGAATTTAATATGGAGTTGGAAAATATCCCATCGGAAATATCTAGTACAGACTTATCGTACCTGTTGAAAAGAGCAGATCTTTTTCTTCCTAGCATAGGTCTGGCCCTCCTGCCCCTTCTATATCTTCCATCATCGTAGTTGTGATACCAATATACCCAATCAACTACTGACCAATCCCAGTCCCTGTCTAACTCTTCTTGCTCTCCTGCGGTCTCCCCTGTGGCCTCTTCCATGGCATCTGGATCCGCCCCTTGATTTTTCATTGTTTCCTTGATTTTGTCTTTATAATATTTGCGGCTCGCTTCAATATCGCAATCCCAGGTTTTTTCCTGAACACTATCTACCAACTTTTTTAATATAGCTTCAATTTGGCTTTCAGTAAATTCCCCGTTTCTTGCAGCCTCGTACACCATTAACTCATATTCGTTTAGGGTTAATGCAGGATCACTGTGCTCAATTTGATTTACCCTAAGGGGTTCTAATGAAATTTCTTCAATGTAGCCATCTTCTATTAACCCTGAAAGGATAGCCGAAAAAATATTTTTGTAAGGTATACCTACTAGTAGGGCTATTTCTATAGCATTGAGATCTTTTGCGATGCTTCCATCTTTACGGAAGGTGGCCAGCTCAAGCTTTGGGGGCTCCCAGTCATCCCTTGCCCATTTGGCCTGATCCAAAGTACTGCGGGCTTTTACAATGGAACGGTGTTTCTTTCCGACCGCAAAAAAGGTTAGCACAAATAAAAAAAGCAAAGCGGCAAATAAGACTTTTCTATCAGAATACTTGTCATTACGGTATGTATGATTCCGCTCCCTAAAATTTGAGTTTGTGTTATCTAAATCTTGCGTATTATCTATGTTTAGCAGCTCATCGGATATCTTTGCAAAGACATTTTCTTTGATATATTGGCGAATTTCAAAATTATAATAAGAAGGCGGACCCTCTTTGTGGATCAAAACCTGCGGTCGCAGAACACCGTCGATTGTCACTGTGCGGTAATCAATGAGATATTGCTGATTCATCCACTTTTCGGTAGCGAAATCATGTTCCAGAAGAAATTTTTCTACTTCTTCCCTGTTCGTGGAATCTCCTGAAAATTCAAGGGGATAGTTTATTGTAACTGTATAATGTTCCATCGACTCATCCCACTGGGTAGGTGCCCAGTTAAATACCACCAGGTTGCGCCCATCATCCGCAACGGTTTTAGCAAGATATCCCGCCCGTGCCATATCGGCAGAAAAACGAATTTTATAAGTTAGGTAGCTTCCCCCCAAGCGTTTATCATGAGAATTTATAATATCATAATCCCCACCGCCAAGATTAACTATATCAATAGGATAAGGGATGTTATCGTCCGTCACAACCACAGCATTATCCGTATCAAAAACCGGGTTTATTCTATCAAAACCCGACATAGTAAATGCCAACATAGTCTTACCCGGTACTAGATTATAGCGAACCGTGTAAGAAATAATAGCCTTTCCATCCGGCATTAAAATTATATCTGTTTCTACAAAATCAAGATTTGCAATGTTGGATGCCTCAATTTCGGTGGGAAATCGGACAATCAGGACAAGCAGCATTACAAAACACAAAACAACCTTTTTTATCATAATAAGCACCTTAATTATCTGCATAGGTAGACCATGCTTTTTAGAATTTTGATTCGGAATTTTTATTATTCCCTACTTATAAGTATAGAAGTTTTTTTCTGGATGTCAATATTTTTAGAAGTTTTGATGGGGTCCCCCTTTTTCATCATGCTTTAAAGAATATAGGCTAGAGTAAATTTTGAAGACTATCATTTATTAAGTCTATGGCTGGTGTGTAAATATTATTTAATAACCCTAAATCTAGCATAAATTTATTGTATATTAATCCGGATGATGATATAATTACTTTCGATAAACATATTATACTAAGTATAATCTTCCCAACATACCTTAATTCTATT
>JAAZML010000021.1 GCA_012798835.1 Clostridium sp. | reverse complement strand
ATCTTCTGGATCCCCACACAGTTTAAAAATTCCTTCGTAAGAATTAATACATAAATGATTTTTTCCTGACTTTTCTTTAAACATATTAATTTCTTGTCTTACAACAACTTTGTTCATCTTAACATTTTGAAAAATAAGTTTTTCGGTTAGCCCCCTACCTCTATAGTTTTCAAGAACTATCCCTGCAATATAATTAAGCTCTTTTTCATACATTTTATCATCAATTTTTAAAAAGAAATTCCGGTTATCTTTTATACAAATAGGTGAAACTGTTTTAAATATTAGCTCTGTAGAGTTTACTTTCTTTTCTTTTAGCAGAGAAATTCTCTCCCTTATAATGTTAAAGTTTTTATACTTAAACTCTTTAATTTTTAAAAGTCCATTATAAAGATAAATAATAAATTCATTATCAGGAGAACTTATAAATAAAGAAACTCCATTTTTAAGATTTGCAATATCTCCTTCTATTTCAAATCCCTTCATTTTTACTGCAAAGCAAAAATTTTTACTCTTTTTATTTTGCTTCCCATCATAGAAATATATTTTTTCATAGTATTCGGAATCGAATTTTTTTAAAGCTTCTTTTATAAGACTTACAAACATTACATTATGAGACAAAGGTATTTTGTCCCCCTTAAAATCACACCTTAGACGCACTTTTTCACCTCCCTCATCTGAGCTTAAATTCATTCTATCACATTAACTGGACATATGTAGGCACAATATAAACTTTTCATTTTTGAGATTTCTTCCTCTATTTCCTGTCTTAATTCTTTGGACCCTAAAACCTCTACATTGCTTCCCATTCCAAGTATCCAACTCTTTAATTCTGTTTTCCCCTTTACTCTCGCTTTGAATATTATCCCGCCCTCTACCTCTTGGATTTTTTGATTTTCTACCCATATCTTTTCTTTTACAATCCCCGCCAACGGGTATTTTATTTTTAACTTAACGTTTGTTTCCTTATCCTTGTAAATCCCAAAACAATTTTCCATAGACTTTCTCAAATCAAAATCTTCGCTCTTTTGAAATTTCTCATCCAATGCAAGATATTCTTTAATTCTACAAATTTTGAAATCTAGTATTTTATTTCTTTTTTCGCAATACCCCATAAAATACATGTCATTTTTATACTGAAAAGTAGCATAAGGATGAACAACTCTTTGACTTTCCCCTGAACCTAAGGATACATAAGTTATCTGTAGCTTATTGCGTGTTAAAGAAGCAACATGCATATCCATCATAGCCTTTCTTTCAATTTTACGATCAATATTTGAAATGGCAACCTTTTCCATATGATTATCAAACCCGCTCGAAGAAATGTTTCTTTTCTCTAATACAGTCTTAATTTTATTAATTAACATTGAAATATCTTTAGAAGCAATGTGAAAGGAATCATTTAATTGCTTTTCAACTAATTGCAAGGAATTAAATTCGCTATCCGTTATGTTTAATCCTAAAAGATAATTATCTGAATATAAACTGTATCCACCATTTTTCCCGCTTTTTGAATCAATAAATATTCCCGCCTGCTCAAGGGCATCTCTATATCTCCTGATTGTTCTTCCATCAACCTCAAGTTCCTGTGCCAATTCAGAAATCTTGCATTTCGGTTTTCCCTGCAATATCAAATACATTTTTAATATATTCCCTATTTGACTCATGAAATACCCCCTAAAACCCTACGTATTTTTTATATACAATTATTTCTCTAATGAATTTTTTCTCCCATCTTCTACTATCTTCTGTCTTTCTAACATTATACTATTAAGGTTTACAAAAAACAATTAAGCATAAACTTTCCATTGATAATCTCAGGTTGATATAAATAGCTTCTTGCTATTTCACTGCACCTTTTTGCCCAAAAACTTTTGATCTGGCAAAGGGAAACAGTAGACCAATCCCAAAAATTATTGTATCATTTATTGTATAATAAAAAATAGGGAGGATAAAAATGCTTAGGAAAATTGTAACTAAATTCTTTTTTGTGGTCCTGTTTATTACAACTGCAGGAATGTTAACGCCGGGATGTAACAAACCAAAATCTGACGCCGGAAACCCGAGGGTTCAGATTGAAATGGAAGACGGTGGAATAATGGTTTTGGAACTGTATCCTGAGTATGCCCCTGAAACCGTAGATAATTTTATTAGTCTTGCCGAGGAAGGTTTTTATAATGGCCTTACCTTTCATAGAATAATAAAAGGCTTTATGATTCAAGGGGGCGCACCAAATGATTCAAGTCAGGATGTTGAAACTATAAAAGGTGAGTTTGCCGCCAATGACTTTACACAAAACTCGTTAAAGCATAAAAAAGGAGTCATATCCATGGCCAGAACAGGTATGAGTTATGACTCTGCTTCGTGCCAGTTTTTTATCGTTCATGGGGATTCGCCGCATCTTGACGGTGACTATGCTGCGTTTGGAAAGCTCACCGAAGGCATGGATGTACTAGATAAAATAGCCGATACCCCGGTTGAAACAAATCCACAGAACCCAAGAGAGGTATCCTTGCCAAAGCAGGAAATTAAAATTAAAACTATAACCGTTTTGTAAAAATTAAGGCTTCTGGCAGCCGTTATAGGCTGCCTAAAACCTTTCCTAGACTATCATGTATCACAAGATCCGCTTTACTATCGTAAGGCGTCTGGGATTTGTTAACTAGCACAAGTTTGTTGCCTCCATAATATTTAACCATACCCGCCGCAGGATAAACAACAAGGGAAGTACCCCCTATTATCAACATATCCGCCTCTTTTATATGCCTTACTGCCCTCTCAATACTACCCGAATCAAGGGGTTCCTCATACAATACAACATCGGGCTTTACAATAGCGCCACATTTATCGCATTTGGGTACAGTACCTGGGCTTTCTAAAACATACCCCAAATCAAATCCCTTATTGCAATCCATACAAAAATTTTTGTGTACTGTTCCGTGAAGTTCGATCACATTTTTAGAGCCGGCCATCTGATGCAGACCATCAATATTCTGTGTTATTACCGCCTTAAGTTTTCCGTTGGCTTCCAATTTAGCCAGTGCCTTATGGGCATCATTGGGTTTAGCATCTTTATATATCATTTTACTTTTATAAAATTTGAAGAATTCATCTGTATGTTCTTTAAAAAAACTATAACTTAGTATGAATTCAGGCGGATATGTGCTTTTATCTGTTTCATCGTAGATCCCAGAGTTCTCCGATCTAAAATCGGGTATACCGCTTTCTGTTGATACACCTGCCCCACCAAAAAATACTATATCATTGCTATTACCGATCATAGTTCTTAGTTTTTTTAAATTCATAATTGGATCCCCGCCCTTAACTTATTTTAAAAAACAAGGTAGTTTTTGATTCCTTCCTATATATAAACTTTATTATAAACCCAAGAAAAATTCAAGTATCCCGCATCTTTGGCCTTGATTCTTAAGTTTAGCATAAAGCAAACGGCATCTTTGAACACACCTCATTCAATTTGTTTTGCGTTTATCCATATCTGAAACACATCTGAAGCTAATACCCTATTTACATCTAGTTTGTACTTCCTGCCCTCAATTACCAAAACATGTTCGTCTACAAGCTTTACTGCAAGATCCATATCTATATTTCTAACTTCTTTCCAGAGTAGATCCTTGTACTTATCTTTTATATATTTTGTAAGTTCCATCTTATCAAAGTTATCCCCATCATCGCCGTCTTGTAACAAATAGACTTTTACATCCGAAATCAGGAATCTTTTTTTATTCATGTTATCAAAAGATTCTTTTAGTTTTCTATACTTTATATCTCCCTCCTCGATCAATATTTTAAGAGATATTATCTCACTATGATAGCAATCAATCCTATAACTTATAAGGGTACTGGCAGCAATACACCCTACAATAGCTCCCCCTATAAACCCTGTAACAAGGCAAATAAGCAGCCCATAATTTATTCTTTTCATTTTATCAACGCTTCCCCACATCTTTGAATAAGCCTTATAAAGGCATAACCCATATTCGCCCCTATTACTGCTACCGTTACGTATACGGCCTGCTTGATAATTGTCCTTACTTCCCCTTTGAATAACCCCTTCTCCAATATCTCAAAGGTTGAAAATGTGCCTCCTAATGCCACTGCAACCGCCCATATTTTAATTGAACTTGCTATCCCAAACATGCATTTTAATGGGGGGTGATCATTTATTAACGCCCCTAGACCAGCAAACAGGCATGCTCCCACAATAACTCCGAATGCAATAAAAAAATTGTATATTATATTGCTCGTAAAGTTCGCCAAATCATCCATCTACTTCCCCGCCGTATTCCCTTTAATAAAATATGTTTTCCCAATATCCTTTATTCATATAGATTAAGTCCATACTTTCCATCTTTTGATGTTCTATTTTTTATAAAATGAGCCTATGTTTATATAGGACATTTTATCTATAGGAGAACAAAACAATGGACATTAAAATAATAATAGCAGCAAATTTTATAGCAGGAACGGCATGCATAATATATGGAGTAAACTTAATGAGTAAGGGGCTGGAAAAAGCGAATGCTCAAAGAATAAAAAAATGTCTTAGGACTCTTACACGCAATCTCCCTCTTGCTACCGTTACCGGGGTCACCCTTACTGCATTGGTTCAAAGCAGTACAGCTGTTACGGTTGTTACGGTGGGATTGGTAAACTCTGGGCTTTTGAATCTTACAAGAGCTGTCGGAATAATATATGGGGCTAATATCGGGACAACAATAACCGCCCAGCTTATGTCCTTTAAGCTTCCCTATGCAGGTTATATTATTACAGCATTTGGCCTTTTCATAGTCTTTGTATCAAAAAAATCCGCCTCCAAAAACATGGGATGGGCAGCGACCGGCCTTGGTCTTATGTTTGTGGGTCTTAATATACTAAACTCCGGTATCCCCCTCATAAAGGAAAACCAAGCGGCACTTGAATTTTTCAAATCCTATGGCCAAAATCCATTGGTTGGCCTCATTCTCGGAATTGTAACAACAATGTTAGTCCATAGCAGCAGCGCTACTGTAGGTCTTACCATCATTCTTTTTAATTCGGGTCTTATAAGCTTTGAGTCCGCTCTAGGTCTTACCTTCGGCGATAATATAGGCACCTGCATAACCGCACAGTTAGCAAGCATTGGCACCAATATATCTGCAAAAAGAACTGCCTGGGCTCATACCCTTTATAATATAATTGGTGTAGTTATAGCCTTGATTTTTTTCGCCCCTCTTTCTAGGCTTATACAGGAAATCACCTTTTTTCTTGGGCAGGATAAAACCCGTCTGGTTGCCAATGCCCACACAGTTTTTAATATTTTAAGTGCAATTGTTTTTCTCCCTCTGACTAAATACTATGTTAAATTTATTGAAGGCGTAATTAAAGATAAATAAAATTGTTTTGTATTGCATCTCCTGTTTATTAATCTCCACTGTTAAAATTAAAATATTTGTTTACAGTTTGTTAATTTTTTATTTATTTAGATTTTAGTATTTTATAATACAATGTAATCGTGTATAATATAATAGTCAAATTACTGGACGTTTTTGTAAATATGTTTTTGTATTTATTAACATTGTTCCATTTTTTTAATATATTTAAAGGAGATGTAGGATATACATGAATAAATTAATGAATAAATTATTAAACATTGTTAAACATCGATCTAATTTTGCAGAGGTTTCATATTGGCTTTTGTTTATTTTTTGCATTTTGTTTAAATGTATGTATTTCCAGTTTTCTACCAAATTAAATACTAGACCCTACCTATCATCTGTCAATATAACAATGATACTTTCATCCTTTGCTGTAGTGCTTATGCTTTCATCCCTAATTGCTTTCATTTTTAATAAGCATAGATTCATTGCACTTTTTGTGTTTAACTTGTTACTGACGATTTTACTTATGGCGGACACAAATTTCTTTAGGTATTATTATAATTTACTAACTGTGCCCGTTTTCTTCCAGATGGATGTCAAGCTTTTAAGCTCAGTGGACCAAAGCATAATGAGTCTGTTTTTACTAAAAGATATAGTATACATAATAGATATCCCATTTATGTTGGCGGGACTTATATTGCTACACAAAAATACGGAAAAGCTTTATTTTAAAAAAAGAGCTCTCCGTTCTGTATGTTTATTTTTGGTAGGTTTAATTAGCTTTATGTCCATCGTTAGTACTACAAACGTAAATTCCTTGGCATACAGCAGCAATTATTCTGCTAAAAGTCTCGGGGTCTTCTACTCTCATTATCATAATACAAAACTCTTCGTTAAAGAAAGTATATTGGAAGATAGTACATTAACACAGGAAGATCAGGATAGGATAAATGAATTTTACAAAAACAAAGCCGCCAACTCTACGAGAAACAAGTTAAATGGTATATCAAAAGATACAAATCTTATTATTGTACAAATGGAGGCTATACAGCATTTTGTTATAAACCGAAAAATAGGCGGTAAAGAAATAACACCAAACCTTAATAAATTTGCAAAAGAATGTCTCTATTTCGATAATATTTACTATCAGGTTTCGGGGGGGAATACCTCGGATGCAGAGTTTTTATGTAATACCTCAATGTATCCCACAAAGGAAGGATCAATATACCATAGATTTCCCGAAAACAAATATCCATCACTCCCGGCTACTTTAAAAGAAGAGGGCTATAATGCTTTTTCTTTCCATGCCTTCGAAAAATATTTCTGGAACAGAGAAGAAATGCATGCAAATCTTAAATTTGATAGATTTTATAGCAGCGAAGATTTTATAATGGATGATTTCGCCGGCTGGGATGGTCAGGCACTCAGTGATTCATCTTTTTTCAAACAGTACCTTGGTATATTGGATACCTCCAAACCCTTTTATAGTTTTCTTGTAACTCTATCGAGTCATCACCCCTTCAAATATTTTGAAGACTATGATTTTCCCGTAGGAGAATTCGAGGGAACCTTCGTCGGTAACTACCTAAAATCCGCCAACTACTTAGATAAATGTATAGGCGAATTTATTTCTGAACTGAAGGAAACAGGCCTTTATGATAACAGTCTTTTAGTGTTTTACGGGGATCATTCTGCCGTTCCAAAGGTAGATTCCAAGGAACTTATGCAACTTCTTGACATCGAATATAATAATACGGATTGGATAAAATTGCAGAAGATACCTCTTATGATGCGTTATCCAAAACAGACTAAACCAGAAGTAATCAACACCATAGGCGGACAAATTGATATACTTCCCACCATCGCAAACCTCATGGATTTAGATACACCCTTCGCTTTTGGGAAGGATCTTTTAAATACAAATAAATCCTATGCTATCTTAAGAAACGGTTCGGTGGTAACAGAGGACTTTATATATCTAAGTGATATGAAGGAAGTCTATGACTACAGCGATGGAAGCCTTTTAGATTTAAATGTATACAAAAATAAAATTACTCAATACCTAAATGAACTTTCTATTTGTGACATAATTGTAAACAAAGATGCCTTTAGGTATATGACTCCCGATCATAAACATTAAATACACTCTTTGCTGCTTTCGCAAAAAGAAAGGGGGGCCCCTAGGGATCCCCCTTTCTTTTTGATATTTAGGCTATATTAAGTTGTCTATTGTTACAAATTATTTTAATTGTCAACACGATTACAATTATGGGTTGACAATACTTGAAAAATATCATAATATATATTTGATAAAATCCCTTCTGTTTCTAAAATGATTATGGAAACAGGTATAATGCCCAAACTCAAACGGGCTACAGCAAAAATAATCAGGAGAGTGATATGTATGAAAAATAATCACCTTAAAGATATGGTGTATGCCGCAGTTTTTACGGCAGTAATGGCCATTTTGGGGTGGATCAGCATTACATTGCCATTATTACCAGCCCCCATTACAGGGCAAACATTTGGAGTCATGTTGGCAGGTGTAATACTTTCTAAAAGGCAGGCGGCACTCAGTATGCTAACCTTCATTCTACTTGGGGCCATTGGTGTCCCGGTGTTTAGCAACGGGGGTGGAGGCCTAGCTTATCTGGCAGGACCTACGGGTGGATTTATCTTAGGTTTTCTGGGAGGGGCATTAATAATATCCGCAATTAGAGGCGATGGGAAAAGTATTTTAAGATCAAGCCTTTCCTGCATCATAGGCGGTATATTGTTTGTGTATATAATAGGAATACCCTGGCTTTCTTTTGAACGCACTGGGCATTTCTTCTCACTGCCTATAATAATATCTAATTTGTTTTTTATACCAGGGGATTTAATCAAGGCGTGGGTTGCCGGCGTAGTTGGTGTAAAAGTTAGAAATCACCTTCGGCATTTGTCTTAATAAAAACAGTTGTAAACACCGTAACATACCAAATGGAAGGGGCTTTATATATTCAAGCCCCACAACATTTCTTGTACTTCTTGCCGCTCCCGCATGTGCAAGGTTCATTCCTTCCTACCTTGTTGCTCACTGCTATGTTATCCTTATTATAATCCCTAGTGATTTCTCTTCTTTTATCCTCCGTCAATATATCCTCCCATTGGGGGAGATTATATAGCCAGTAAGCCTTTGCATTTAACATGTTATAGTAAAGTTTTTCAAATTCGACTTCTAGTCTTATTTTTGAATCTTTTGCAAGCCCTTCAAGCTCGATGCTTTCCTTCAGGCTGGTATTAATCCCATCAATAAACCCTGCGAAGAAAGTTAAATCTACGTTAAACTTCTCTGAAAGTTCAGAAAATTCCCCATCTAAAATATCCTTGTGATTTTCCAATATATACTCATATATTTTTGTTTCCTCTGATAAGTAGCCTTCCCAGAACTTATCATGATCTTTTTCTGACCTTTCTTTTTCCGCAAGTTCCACCCATTGTTGATAAATGCTCATAAATATAAAACATCTCCTTTGTACTGAATTAATTGTATCCCTACTAAATAAAGCTAAGAAGTTTAGATTGCGTGCCAATGGGAGTACCCTAACAATATACATTATTCCCTAGCACGCTGCGAAACTTATTTTATATATTATAGCATATAAATATACCCCATATCCAAATTAGAAGGGGTATATTTATAAAATTATTTTATTATCAGGAAGAAAGAGTTGTCGGTTTGTTATTATCGCCCAAATATTGTATGTCAGGGCTCCTTTCCCCATACCAATATATCTGAAATATATATGGTCATATTCGACCAATCCATATAAGTATTTGCTGGGTTATATGAGTAATTGTCGTCTAACTGGAATTCATCCCAATCATTTTTATGAAACATTCCCATTACATACAGCTCCCCGTCCGGGGGAAAACTTTCCGCATCAAAAGTAAGTTCTAAATATTTATCTGCATCTTTTGATCCCTTTAAATCATAAAACTTACACCCAACAGCTTCCTTGTCACCATAACTATAAAAATAGATTGCACTGTTAAGAGCACTTGTGGAATCGGTATCTTTAAAATAATATCGCACCTTTACATTCTTTAAATTTATTGCCTTGTTTCCTGTATTGAGCATCCTAAAGCTAAAATCTACCCCTTTGGACTTCTCTTCCCCCGGCTTGTTAAAGTGCTGTATTTTTAACTTCGTTTCTTTAAGATCCGTGACATCACCCTTTGGGGTATCTTCCGGCATAGCTGTCACATTGGCCACCCCCGTTGCTTCAGGTGTTGGGGTGGGAAGCAATACTGAAGGCAGGAAGCCTGTTGGTTCTAGCACTTGTTTGTCTGCCCCTTTTGCATTGGCTTGTGCAATCAACTTAGAATTCCATACATCATCGAAAATAACTCGAATTTCTAACTCATCAAGGCTATCTATAACCTCTGCAATATCCATTTTATGTGCATCATCAAAAACACTGTTGTCGGATATCTTCTGTGCTCTAGTATACAAACTGTATCTGCCCATAGATATGCCTTCGCTTTGGGCGATCTCCCTTTCTTGATCGGTAGTTAGCATAATATAGCCTTTTATATCCTTGTTTTCCATGCTTGCTTTTATATTTTTTAGCAGTTCACCTAGCTTTGCTTCCTCTTCTTTTGCGATATTCGCTTTTTTTAGTGTACCCGAAACAAGAACAGGATTCTTTGCGTTTTGAGCAATAAACCCCATTTCTAAGGACTTATCAATCAAATCTGTAATCACTTCCTCCACCACACGATCTTTGCTATTTAAAGCTAAGATCAAAGACTTTGCATCTTCATTCAGGGGATTTAGCTTTACTACCTTGTATTCTCTATCTATCTCCAATTCGATACTGGGATTTATATCAACCGATACATATCCATATGCACCGGTTTGATTGCTCATAATAAAAAAATTAAAATACAAAAATGCTATAACAAAAATTGCAGCAATACCCGAAATGGCTGCCGTATATAAAAATATGTTTCCCTTAGGATTTATGATATGCTCTTCTTTAACCATAATTTGCTGTCCTATGTTCATATCGGGACGACTTTTTACAATAACAAATTTACTGTCGGCGGTCAAAACTACCGCCCGTTTATCATCAATTTCGTATATTACACCTATTCTATCCAAATCAGTTACCTCCTTCCATGGTGTACTCTAAATATCTTTTTGAAAGTTCCAAATTACTCTTTAGAATCAAACAAAGGGCAATAATATATTTTCTGTTGTTACCTATAGTCCTGCCATGTACCTTTGCCTTTTTCTTCAATGCATTTCTAGGTATGTTTTTGTTTCTAATCAGGGCACTGTAAAGTTCTTCATCTTCTGCTAAAAGCTTTGCTATTCTAACACACATCTTTCTAGAATCCCTATGCTTTGGAACATTTAATATTAAATCCACAAAGGTAATTCCAAATTCTTTGAGCTTTTTTTTGTAGTTCTCTATTTCCTCCTTTATTTCCACATCCTCAAACCCAACATAAGAATTAGATTTTAGATTTTCATCATAATAAATATTACTATCTTCAAAATAAGAAAATGGGAATTCCTTATCTCCTTTGTTCTTTCTAAAATAATCAATCAAACGCCTTTTTATGACCTGTTCTGAAAACAGAAAAAAATTATAGCTTCTGTCCAGATCAAATTTATCTATAGCTTCGTTGAATGCTGCCATAGCAATGCAATATTCATCACTGTTGCGAGTGTCCACGTACCTTCCCAGTGCACTCGATGTTACTTTTAATATAAACGGCCTATATTCTGATATAAATTCATCCCTCAGCCGCTGGTCTCCTTCCTTTATTTGCTCAAGGGTGGAAAGAAAAGTTGCATATAGCTCCTCGTTTGTGTTCTCTTCTTTATTCTCATCTATGTTTTTCCGGGCATCCAACCAGATCCTTCTCCCTTCGGTATATAAATTCGAATAGATTGCTTTTTTAGTGTGCATGGAATGTGTATCCGAGTTACTTAAACGAATACATTCACAAGGGAGTTTTGGCGACTTCCAGTATATTGGATAAAACCACCGCAATTTCTGCCCTAGTAGCCATGCCTTTGGGGTTTATCCTGCCGTCAAACCCATTAACTATACCTTTTTGGGTGAGAATCGCCACCGCCTCTTTTGCATAGGCACTAATCATCTCGCTATCGCTGTAGGTGTCAAGATACTTTGTGTCTACCCCTTTGTCGCTTATCTTTGCGGCATTTAATGCATTCACCATAATAACCATCATATCTTCTCGGGTTATATTGGTATCTGGAGCAAACCCCATACCGTCTCCCTTGACGATTCCTAATTTTTTGGCGATACCTACCGCTTCATAATAGTAAGATTGCACTACAACATCGGAAAAATTATGGTCAAAATCCGATTCAAAACCCAGTGCCTTGACAACCATAATAGTAAAATCAGCTCTTTTTATGTTTACTCCGGGGTTGTACATACCCCTCTCATCGCCTTTTACAACACCCCTGCCATACAATTCATCTATTGCATCAATGGCCCATAGATGTCTCATACCCACGTCAGGGAAGTGCTTAGAACGGTGAGAACTAATGAAAAGACCTTCTCCCTCGTTGTGAAGCCGGTCAAGGGCCGTAACAACATAATATACATTGTCATCATTATCCATGTCATAATCTATGAATTCTTGACTCTTGCTCTCGCCTCTTCTCACAGTTGACAAAAGATTTTGGGCACTCTGCTCTGATGAAATATCCGCCTTCTCTCCTTCATTAAAGCGGTACACTGCATAGTAGGCAGTATTCGGATCATCATCTTCCCAAGTGATTTTTACACCTTTAGAAGTTGTGGATAATTTGCCCATACTCGGGGAAGCAGGAGTGTTCCCGCCCTTCCATGGCATCAGTGGCACTAGAGCCTTTGTCCTCCAAAGTTCTGTTTTTATAGCAGTAACAGCCTGCTGTTTGCCCAAATCATCGAAATTTTTAAATCTAAAAGTAATGGTTCCATCAATTTGGGGCATGGACATATTAAACTTTAATTGTCTTGACAGCTCGGGTATTGCATTCGCACCCTTAAAATACGCATCACTGTCATCGTTTATTTTATAAAAAGCCTGCCCTATATAAAGGTGTACATTTTTATCTTTGCAAACATCTGCCCACCATGTAGATACCTCTCCATAGGGAGCCCTCGGATTGGCAAAGGTAAAATAAACCTGGGGGGCTATATAATCAATAAGTTCTTCTTCTACCCACCTCTTGGTGTCGGCAAAGGATCTATCATAATTGGTAAGAGTTGACTCGGTATTAGAACCTTCGGGATGTCCATCTTTTTTATTGCCCCAGACACCTGCGGGGCTTATACCAAACTTGACCCATGGCTTTGAATTGCTTATCTGCCTTGAAAGCTCTTTTATGAGAATATAAGTATTGTTTCTCCTAAAATCACCTATATTAGAGAACCTTCCATTATTGTATTTGTTGAAGGTTTCCCGATCACCTATCTCACCTTCGTATTCTTCATAGTAAAAGTAATCATCGAAATGCACCCCATCTACATCGTATCCCTTTACTACCTCCATAACACGGCTAATCACCCATTCTCTCGCCTCTGGAATTCCCGGATCCACAACCAGCCTGTTCATTGATGTTTTAACCCACTGGGGATGCTCTTTGTAAACACTTTTCTCTATATTCAGCGAAGATAGTGTGGATGCATTTTTATTCATTGATACCCTATAAGGATTAAACCAGGCATGTATCTCTAGGTTTCTCCTGTGAGCCTCCTCAATGGCAAACTCTAAAGGATCAAAACCCGGATCCCTTCCAAAAGTCCCTGTAAGATAACGAGACCAGGGAACAATATCCGATTTATATAATGCATCTCCCTCCGGACTTACCTGGAAAAACACTGCGTTAAGACCCAATTCCACCGCTTTATCTAGGATTTCTGTGAGCTCTTCTTTACTCCTGTTAATACGCTCTGCCGGCTGCTCAATTTTTCTGACATCAGCCGATGGCCAGTCAAGGTTTAAAACTGTACTGATCCAGGCCCCCCTCAAATGTCTTTTCATTATCGGTACATCATCGGGTATAAACTCACCATAACTTTCCCAAGAAGCTGCCTGCGCAGGCTCTAAAAATATAAACCCCGTAAGCAAAATAATCGATATTAAAGATTTTATAATTATTTTTAAATATTTCTCCATTTGTATTTAACCCCCAAATTATAGATACTTTTATGCCTATTACCCTAGTTTTTCATGCAATATACAAAAAGTTTCGTTTCCCCCAATTATAATGTTAAATTGGCCTTTAGGGTTAGTCAACCTGTAAAAAATACATAGTCCTGTGCTTTTATTGAGAAGGTTAATATGTTTTATAAATAATAAGTTCACCATATTCATAAAAAGTTCCAAAAGTCCTTCTTATCAGTTCCTCGTCCAAAACATATTTTTCGGGATCTCTTACCCATTCATCTATAACTATATAGCTTATATTATTATCCCCTACAAGCTTTTTTAGGGTTTGCTCATCGACAGCATTAAAAATCCTCTGTCTTATCTCTTCTCTTGCATCCGTATCATAACCCGCCGACCATGTGTAATAGGGCCAGCCGCAAAACACTTTCCTTCCTGCCAGTAATATGGGATGGATACTATAATCATCCGTCAAAAAAATTTCATTCTTGCCCGTTGTATTTTTTACCTCGACAAGGATGGCATTATTACAATCCACCTGATAACGTATTTCACTTAGATTAAATAGTGTTATTAAATCCACAATGCCTGTTATTACTATTATCGTGGAAATCAGCACCCCAATAATGGTAATTGCGGGTTTCTTTATTCTTGACACTTTCACTAGGAGAGCCGCCACAAATATGTTTAAAAGTATCGAGGCTATGACAATGTACTTGTGGTTTATATCGACATCGATCGTAAGCTTTATTGTACTGGCCAAAATAATAGGAGCTGTAAATGCCAAAATAAGCCTGCCGCTTCCCCGAGAAGCCCTTCTATCATTGTAAAGCATTTGGAGAAAACCAAATGAAATCACAAGCAAGAAAACAAAAAGCATAGAAGCAATAAATAGATTCTTGTTGGCTATTTTATCATCATTAAGTAATTTGTAAACTGTGAAAAAACACCCAATAAACGCAGTAGACACTATAAAAAATATTTTCTTGCCCTTTCCACTCCCACCTTTTCTAAGGAATAAATAGATGTATATCATAAAAGGCAAAGTTCCCAGTACCTCAATATAAAAGCTTATGATATGGGGGATTATACGGATAAAATGCTGTATTGTTGCTAAAAAACCATTGGCGAAAAAATATTCGGATAGATCCTTCTCTAGCCCATTAGTATCTGCCAAAAAACCTACATAAAGGCTTGGTGAAACCGGGGAACCTCCCCCCCTTATAAAAAACTTAGATTGGAAATAGGCCAAAATGATTGTAAACAGTGCTATGTTAAGATACGCCAGCCTCTGTTTGGAGAATATAGCCATTACAAAAAGTATGGAAATTGCTGCTATAACAACTGCACCATTCCAAAAGCTCGTTAGACCCAAAATAATGCCTAAAACTATAGGTGCTACGGCATCATCAGGAATCCATGCATCCTTTGATGCGATAAATTCACTAAGATAATGTTTGTAAAAGCCTCCTTTTCTCCTTCCTGCTCTTGTCTCATTACCCCCCACAGGCCTGTCGATTTCTTCCTCTTTGGTAACCATTTTTATAAACAGGGGTAGAACGGCTATCAACACAATCATCATAATGCCCAACGCAAAAGACAAATGGCGCTGGTTTAGGTAAACCTTTTGTGCATAAAGACCCCATTCCTCTTTCGGGGTGTTGCCTATATTAGTGGTTATTTGATCCAATTCACCCAAAATTTCAGTAAAGAAAAATTTTTGGGAAATGTAAGTAAAAAATGCAAAAGAACTTCGGAAAAAGAATAGTACACCGGTTAAAACCCCAATCCTTTTATCCCCAAAAACCAACAGGGTGAAAGAATAAAGTAACATTATAAATGAAACAATCGATAAAATACTCGGAAGATTGAATGCCCAATCCAATCTCATACCTAAGAACTCTAAATTGCCCGCTAAAAATTGAAACATAAAGTGATATCTTATGCTTCCATCCGCAAAATGCGGGTATTCTGTGGGGAAGTTTGAACCAAAGGAAAAAGATCTTATTACCGCCAAATGTGGAGCAAAATCACTAGCCACCGATTCCCCAATATTCATAATGCCATTTTTTATATAGAACGATTTGCACATAAGAAATGTCCATATAATTAAAAAAAATAAAACATATACTATTTCAATTTTGTTGCTACTTAAAAATAATTTTCTTTTATTTGAGTTGATTTTATTTAGGTAGGTTTCGTATTTGAATCCCCCGTTCTTGATAAAATAGCATGCAATGAACAAAACCAAAACAGAAAAAGAAATTATATTGCCGGCTAGAAGCGGATTGGGCAACGATTTTAAAAAAAACGAAGCCATATATGTGAGCCATGTAGCAAAAAGTATACCTACCAAAAACGAGGCGGGTACGGTAACCATCCAACTAGAAGTAAAAGTCTTGCTGCCGATCAAAGATGATGATTTCCTAAAATCAAATAGGGAGGGCAAAAACCTCTTTAGGAATACATACCCACCTATCCATGCTAAAATAATATAAAGGATCCCAAGCATAAAATAAAAATTACCTCTCTTTTTTTTAAACTACTTATAAATTACCTTTTTATAAAGAATGAAATTCCAGCATACCACCAGTCCCATCACCAATATCTTAGATATTTCAGGGATGATCCCTATCTTTTCACTTAACAGGTATAGGAAAACACTGGTGGCAAAAAGATTGAAGAAAAACAGTATGCCATACTGCCTTAACTGTTTAAAGATATTGACCTTAGATTTGAAAGACCAAAATCTGTTGAGTAAAAAATTAAACCAAAATACAACTACGTAAGCAATGGCATTAGCCAGCAAATACCTATATGTATCTCCCTTTAAATCATAATGTACAATCCCGGATATAATACTTTTTGCAAGGGTAAAACCCGCTGGGAAAAATCTTTTAAATATAAAATTATAAAATATATTAAAAAGTAAATATTCTATCGCAAACCCACTAAAACCCGTAATAACATACCTTTTCATTTGCGAAAGGGATTCGGGCGTTAGCATTTCAGAAAAAAACTTGTGTTTTTTAAGTTTTTCTAGCAAATTGTTTGTAAGCATAATCTCTCCTAGCAAGTCCTAAAATATAATTTAATTATAGCAACTCGAGTATATAAAATCAAATCAAAAAGTTCATCCGCATTTCGAATAACCACAATGTCTACAAACAACACAGCCGCCCTCGTGTTCCAATCCCTTCCCGCATTCAGGGCAATTTGCTTTTTTGATAAGCCCAGGTTCGATATTCTCCCCCGCAGTATGCCCCCTGCCCCCTCCCGAAGGGGTAACCCCAGGATTGGACATATTTCCAGTAGGTCGTTGAAAACGCTGTTCTTCGGTAATTGGTGCTGTGCTTATAAGCTTTTTACTTCCATTTTGAAGCTCCACAACTTTTTCTATCAACCTTCCGATAGCATCGGGGCATGACATAACCTTTAATCCTTTTTGCCTTATTGTCGAAGGGCATCTTATGCCTTTTAGCTGTTCTATAATATGTCTGTGATCAACACCCGAACGAAGAGCAATCGACACAAGCCTTGCTGTCGCCTCAGACTGGGAAGGACATCCCCCAGCTCTTCCGGTATTCGTAAATACCTCACAAATACCCATTTCATCGTAATTAACCGTTATATATAAATTACCGCACCCTATTTTAACTTTTTCGGTAAAGCCTGTAGCAATTTCGGGTCTTGCTCTTGGGGTTATGCCTTTCAGTCCGCAGCCTATAGCATTTGTCCCGTCTTCTTTGGGACCCTTTCCCTTTACCTCCCCAATATTTAGCACCTGCATATCTCTGCTCCCATCCCTATATATGGTTACTCCCTTGCAGTTTGTCCTATATGCTTGCCAGTAGATATCAAAAACATCTTTTTGGGTGGCCTCGTTCCTCAAGTTCACGGTTTTGGAGACCGCATTATCCGTATGTTTTTGGAAAGCAGCCTGCATTTTAACATGCCACTCTGGTGCAATATCATGGGAAGTTACGAAAATATCTTTGGTCTCTTTAGGTATTACCTCAAATTCTGCTACTGAACCCCTTTTTGCTATTTCCCTCATCAACTCTCCCGAATAATATCCACCCTTTTTCGCCGTTTCCTCAAACAGAGGATTTACCTCAATAAGTTCATCGTTGTCCATTACATTTCTGATATAGGAAATTGCAAACAACGGCTCTATACCGCTTGATACACCTGCTATAATGCTAAGTGTCCCCGTAGGGGCTATAGTGGTAGTAGTAGCATTACGCATTTTATGACCTGAATTCTTATATATGCTTTTTTCGTAACAGGGGAAATTGCCTTTTATTTCTGCAAGCTCGGATGAGGCCTTTTGGGATTCTTCTCTAATGAAGCGCATTATTTTGTCTGCAAGTTTTATAGCTTCTTCAGAATTGTAGGATATGCCCATCTTACAAAGCATATCTGCCCAGCCCATGACTCCAAGACCTATCTTTCTGGTCGATCTTGTCATTTCAGAAATCAATGGCAGCGGGTATTTGTTTACATCAATTACATTGTCAAGGAAACGAACCGCCTTCTTTACCGTTTTCCCAAGACGTGCATAATCTACCTGAGGTATCTTATCTTTGCTTTTTACCATAATGCTTAAATTTATAGAACCTAGGTTGCATGCCTCGTAAGGTAAAAGAGGCTGTTCCCCACAGGGGTTGGTGCTTTCTATTTCCCCCACTTCGGGTGTAACATTATCCTTATTGATCCTATCTAAAAAGACAATCCCCGGCTCCCCATTGGTCCAAGCCATGTCAACCATCAATTCAAATACATCCGCTGCATTGAGGCTTGCAACAACCTTTCCGGTAGCTGGTTCTAGTAAATTGTATTCCTTGCCCTTTTCAACGGAATCCATAAATTCCTCGGTTATTCCAATACTAATATTAAAATTGGTAATATCGGCATTATTTTTTTTACAGCATATAAATTCTAGTATATCCGGGTGATCTACCCGGAGTATTCCCATATTAGCACCTCTTCTTGTGCCCCCTTGTTTTACCGCCTCGGTAGCTGCATTAAAAACCTTCATGAAGCTGACCGGCCCGCTGGCAACACCCCCCGTTGAATTTACCGAGGCACCCTTAGGCCTTAGACGTGAAAAGCTAAATCCCGTTCCGCCGCCGCTTTTGTGTATAAGTGCCGCATTTTTAATGGCCTCAAATATTCCTTCCATTGTATCCTCTATAGGAAGAACAAAACATGCACTAAGTTGCCCTAGCGGTCTCCCTGCATTCATAAGGGTGGGCGAGTTAGGTAAAAACTCAAGACTCGACATCATTTCATAAAAATCCTGTTCTATATTTTTAAGTTCTTCCGCTGAAACAAAATCTTTGTCCGCTTCTGCAATTGCCTTGGCAACCCTTTTGAACATGGAATCCGCATCCTCCAAAAGCCTGCCATCTACATCCTTGGCAAAATATCGTTTTTCCAAGACCCGAATCGCATTATCGCTTAACCCCATTATTATCCCCCTCTGTAATAAATCACTACATTATGTATGCTCAACTTTTCATCATACAGTATATTGTACCACTTGCTAAAAACAAGTCAAGATAACCTTTTGGCGCATAAAAAGTCAAAAGTCCATCATTTCCCGCATCCATGCGGCAAATTTCTGCTAATCGCGACAATACAAAGGACGGCAAAATGTTATTTTTCACATCCGCCGCCCTTCATGTTTTGCAGATAACTTTCATTTGCAAGTTTTAGATCACTCTTTTAAAAATCCATCCTCAGGATACCTATTGGTTGCATCCCAGAATATCCATTCCTCGTAGCCTGCATCATATACCGCCTTTATCTGCTGCTTCATCTGTTCGGGTCCATATCTTTGCCAATAGCCAGGCTCCAAATAAGAGGCTGTAAAACCTTGAATGTATGCCCTTACATCAGCCTTATAGTCGCTAACTTTAGATAACCTGTCTTTACATTTAGCAAGGCTTTGATATACCACCCCATAGGGATCAAAATCCGGTTTCATGAATTGCACACCATTAACCCTTTGTCCAACAGCATAATGTGACGGATACACCATAGGCGAAATATATTCAATATCTTTTCCGATGAGCTCTAGGTATTGGCCAATATCCTCGGTATCAGCGGGACTTTCTAGAATTATTCCGAACACATCCGCAGATAAAACCACACCGGGAAGCTCTTTTTTTGCATAAGATAAAAATTCATTGATGGCCTCGTGTTTTTCTTTGCCACCGCTTGCAAAATTCATCGCCTTTTTATCACCATCATTAGGGAATCTTACATAGTCAAACTGTATTTCGTCAAAACCCTTTTCTACTGCTTCCCTTGCTATTTCAATTAAATAAGGCCAGGAGTCTTTATTGTATGGATCTAGCCATGTTAGAGAGTGTTTGTCTTTCCAAAGTCCCCCGCTTGCATTTTTCACTGCCAGTTCCGGCTTCTTTGCCGATAGAAGCGGATCTTTAAAGCATACAAGTCTCCCTATAACATGAATATCATTATCGTGGAATGTCTTTAATACCTTATCCGCATTGTACTTGGTCATCCATGTACCCATTTCCCGTACAGCCGGTATATTAGATTCATAACCCACATACCCGTCATCATCTTTAATGTCAACCACATAAGCATTTATTTCCGTGTTTTTTGCAAGTTCTACATAGTGGTTAAGCCTATCATCCACTCCCACAGTCCATCCCGTAAGATATAAAGCCTTGACTTTTATATCTTTTTTGGAAGGCGGTACTTCTGTCGGAATTTCGGTTGGAGCCTCGGTTGGGCTTGGGCTTTCCCCTTCAGTCCCCGGCGTATTTTGAGTTTGGTCTTTGTCCCCATCCACGACCGTATCAGTTGGACTTGGATTGTTTTCACCATCATTATTCTTACATGCACCCAACATCAACACAAGCGACAACATTAGCGATATTACCATCAGATCTCTGAAAAAAAAAGTTTTTTTTGCATTTTGTCTTGACATATTAACCCCCTGTAGATTTTATTTTGTATATTACTAGATTGTGGATTATAAAATATATGGCTTTAGTACAGCATATTTTATATATATAATACTATTTAGACGGAAATATAACAACAAAAGTTTCGTTTTTTTTCAAAGTAATTTATTCCTCTAAAAATACAGCTTTCGTGTAAGAACCCGTTGCATCCCATATTATCCATTCTTCGTATCCAGAATCGTACACAGCCTCTATCTGTTGCCGTATCTGCGAAGGTCCATAAACTTGATAATATCCCCTTGGAAGGTATGATGCTGTAAATCCCTGGATATACGGTCTTACTTTCGCCTTGTAGCCATCCACTCTAGATATTCTTTTCTTTGTTTTTAGCAGCACATTATAAACAACCTTGTAGGGCTCTAAATCCGGCGCTTTGAACATTATTCCATTTATGCTTTGTCCCACCCCATTCCCCATCATACCCCTTGAATTATTGGCATAGTGGGATGGATATATCATTGGCGATATGCTGTCAATTTCTCTTCCAATCTCCTCTAATACCTGTCCGATATTTTCCGTGTCACCCGGACTTTCGCATACTATAGCAAATATATCCGCCGAAACAGGAACACCCAATTCTTTGATTTCCTCTTTTGCCGTTTTTAGAAAATCGGATATTATATAAGCCTTTGAAGGCAAGTTTTCCCCGTAGTCCACCCTTTTATCATCCACCCCCGGAAATCTAACATAATCAAACTGTATTTCGTCAAAACCCTTTTCTACCGCCTCTTTCGCAATATCAATATTATATCTCCAAACCTCCCTATTGTAAGGATTGCTCCAAGCAACACCATCACTGCCTATCCAAACCGAATCATCCTTGTTTTTTACAGCTAGGTCGGGTCTCTTTTTCGCAAGGTAATCATCCCTAAAGCAAACAACCCTTCCAATAACATAAACTCCGTTCTCATGCAGCCTCTTTAGAACACCCTCCACATCGTATAATGTATTGTATGCAGTAATATCATTCACACTTTTAATATGGGATTTATAATTTACCTTACCGCCCTCTTTTATATCCAATACAACGGTGTTTAGCTCGGTAGTGTTTATAAGATTTATTAGCTTATCCATAAATTCACCGTTACCCGCCAATTCACCGTTTACATAAACGCCCTTTACCTTTATCTCTTTCTGAGGGCTTTTTATTGGAGTTTCTCCATCGTCTTTATCATGGGCTTGCCCATCCCCTTGGAAATACTCTAACCTTTTGCCTTCGCCCATGTTTTCTTTCTTTTCGGTATCCCTTGAGCCAAGACCTTTATTTATATAAAGATAAAGAAATGTTATAATCAAAAGAAACACAACCGTAATAAGCTTTCCTTTACCCTTTACCACCTTATCCCTCCACCCGCATCACTTGGTATGCTTTGTAGTATACATAAAATATGTTATATATATTATCTGCTCTAGAAAAGAATTTTAGACGTGAAATCTTTAGCAGGTTTAAAAATTATTGCAAAATATATAGTCTTTGATGTATCACAAAGCAGCCCCTAGAAGAGCTATTAATTGCTTTTCTAGGGGCTGCCTTCATATATTAATAAGTGAGTAGAAGGTAAAGCTTTCTTCCAGCATTTCTGCGATTTATCTTGGGAATATAGTAATCCTACCCAATACATATTGCTTTATCAAAACCAAATCAATAGTATCTACGCTACCATCCCCATTAACATCAGCATTAGAAAGATTTTGGCCGGTAAGGGGTGCCTGATTTAGAAGGTGCCTTTTTATTGATGTAATGTCCATTGAATCAATCTGACCATCCCCGTTTACATCACCTAGACCTTTTGTATCATCTTCCTTCGTAAAGGTAAACCAGTCAATATTAACAGCACCGCCAAACACAAGATACAAATCATGCTTACCCGACACTTTTTGTATATTACAGCTCTGTTCCATATAATCATTAAATCCATCTGTTGTAGCAATTGGTAAAGTTCCTACTAAAGTGCCCGTTGGGCTGTTTAATCTTAGTTCTATATTAGATGTTAAAGAGGTTGCAAGTTTGATTTTGAAGGAGAATGCCCCATCCCCAAAATCGATATTTTTGTACATCAACCAATCACCATTTTCAATGTACCCAACACCGCTGCCTCCCTCAGCTGCACCTATTATTTCTATCGTTTCTGAGCTTATGTCATTAAATTCCTCAGCCTCAAGTATGGAAAATGCACTTCTTTCTGTCGGGGCTTCTGAGGAATCGGATTTAGCAACAAAGGTAACAACACTTTGGGGTTCCAAAGTTACTTGGAATACACCCCCTACCATATGCACATCTTCCTCTTTTCTAAGGTTTTTTGAGGCGGTCGTGGTGTATCTTTCCCATTTTTCGATATTGGTTTTCGGCACTGATATATCCACCGTTTTAGATTCGTAGCTCCTGTTCAGTGCTACAACCACAACATCTTCATTCTTTTTATAAGCGGATAGATGAACATTGTCTGCAGGGTTCTTTGTCGCATCAACCCTCACATATCCTGGACGAATAAATTTTGAAAAATGTGCCATCATGTAGCCCCTTTTGCTTATAGTTCCATCCTCTTTCATAGGCCCATATTGTCTGCGGATATACCACCAGACATATGCTTGGAAGTTTCCTTCCACCATAGCATTATGCATATTATATGCCACCTCTAATGCCTCTGGCCAGCGATCTGCAGAGTTATCATCACTATTTGGAACGTACACCTCTGTCATCCAAAGTTCTTTTCCCGCCCCCTTTTGTTCGAAAAGAGGATAGGACATATCACGAACATTTGTACCATAAAAGTGTGCACCTAGTATATCTAAATTTGCAAGTGCCTGAGGATCATTTAAAATTGGGTCGGAAATATTTTTAAGATATTGAAATGATTCCGGCGCCATTATCCTGCAATTAATATTTCCCGCATTTTCTTTCATGAAGCGCAATACTTCCTGAGGTGTCCACCATGTCCAGTCATGGGCATAATCGGGTTCATTCTGAATAGAAATAGCATACAGGTCTACACCGTTACTTTTCATGTATGCAACAAAATCATTAAGATGCTCTGCATAGGCGTCATATTTGTCATATCTTAGCCTCTTTTGATTCGGAACTCCATTGCGTGTGAAGGTCTCGATCATATCATTTGGCGGATTCCATGGCGAAGCAAAAACCAATGCTCCAAGCTCCGCTGCTCTTTTTGCGGTTGGCAACTCCTTAGACCAATTGTTTCTATTTTCATCTACATGGATTCTCAAAATAGAAAAGCCCAATTGCCCTTCCCCGTTGCCAAAAGCTGTATTTCGCTGAGTTTCTGTCAAATCCCCGATCCATACTGGATGGTTTATTCCCCCAAAACCACGAATCAGTTGTTTTTCTGCCGATAAATCAATTGTTGCGCCTTTGGCTGGAGCTCCAGCAATTGTAGTCCCTGCCACCGCACCAATGGCCTCATCTATATAAAAATTCATGGTGCCTTCTTCTGTTTCTATATAAATATACATATCCCTTGCATCGGCAGGAATCCTATATTCTGGGTTATACAGATGCACCCATTCGTTTGCGGCTGCCGTCTTCATGTCTATGGTATCATACTGGGTATCACCCCTTGAATCCACATATTGCAGCTTCATGCAAAATGTTGCCGCATCACTACCTTCAATAAACATTGCAAAACAGCTGAAACAATATTTATTACCGGGAACATAGGTTGCAGGATTTAATGCACGCTGGGCTCCATTCCATGCATCTTCACGATCCATGATTAAAAGTGCCTCTGTGCCTTTATGAGATACTCTGCCGCTTAATAAAATTTCCGCCGAGCCCCTGTTAGCCCATTGCCCTATACTGCCTTCAAATGTGTCATGGTAGTAATATCCGTTTGCATCCGGCTCCTCGGGCTTCGCTGACCCTCCACCATCGATTGGATTATTGCCATCTCCCCATTCCGATTCAGGAACAAGGGAAGCCAATGCGTGGTAAGCTGGCTTGGGTTGGGTGTTTCTATCGAATAAAAGGGGTGCATTTTCCGAACCAATCCAAGTGTTGGCATCATTTGGACCCCATACACAAATAGCTGTAACCTTACCTTTGTTGGAGTTTTTGTTTATATTAATAGCCTCTTGGAAAATAGCCTTATATTTATCCGCCTGTTGCTGGGCACTGAATTTTCCATTTTCTGTACTTATGTCAAGCTCTGTAATTTGCACATCACAGCCTATATTTATATATTTTTGCAGAGCTGTTGTATAGGTTTGTATACCCGTAAATCCATTCATATCGGAATTAATATGTGATTGCATTCCCACACCATCTAGTAATCCTTTATTGTATAGGGATGTGCAAAGTGCGGCCATACTATCTCTTTTGTGATCCCAATATTCGTTATAATCGTTGTAGTAAAGTTTACAATTTGCAGGGGCGTGTCTTCTCGCATATACAAAGGCTTTTTCAATAAATTTGTTGTCCCCGTAAATCTGAACCCATGGGGATTTGCCACTTCCATACCCCGGTTCTCTCGCACCGCCAAAATTTCTAGTTCTGTTAGCATCATCGCTTATTGCCTCGTTTACAACATCATAGGCATAAAGATTCAGGGATGGGTATTGCCTTTGTATTTCAGCAAACATGTTTTTTATGTAGCTTTCCATACGCTGATCCATAACCGATTGGGATGCCCAATTACCGTGATCCTGGAAATTATCCTTGAAAAACCATTGGGGTGTCTGACCATGCCATACTAATGTGTGACCCCTTACGGCTATATTGTTTTGTGCACAGAAATTTAGAATACTTGCTGCACGATTCAAGGAAACCTTAATATCCGTATTGGTCGAACCCGATTGAACTAATGTAGCATCGGGCTTTAATTCATTTTCATGAGTAATACTGTTGAATTCTTTTAGAATCATAGCTGTTATTGTTGAATTATTTACAGTTCCCGAGTTGAGTACCGAACCAACCCTAAAGTAATTTGCATATACATCCTTTAATCCTCTGTTGCCGTTTGCTGCGGATGCTGTGTTTGTTTTGATTTTTCTGTTTTGGGTTATGGTTACATCATCAAAAACAAAATCCGAAGTGCTATCGGTTGTAATTGACAAGGTAATATCCAACGCCGTATCCGGGGCCTTATATTTTGTTGAAAGCTCAACCCAATCCCCACCAGCAGCATCCTTGCTTACGATAACCTCCGAGTTTGTCTCTTGGGTTTGTGCATCTAGATAATGCAGGGAAAGCTTAAATGTCTCAACATTAGTACCTTCGTGTTTTACAAAAACACTGTAATTATAGTCCTTGCCACCATCAAGATATAATCCCTTTTGCGAGTACGCTCCATCCCTTTCGCAGGAACGATTTGTGACCTTCATGCCTCTTGTGGCATTATGTCCTTGGTTTTCAACTGCTGATAAAAAGGTATCTTCCCCATCGCCATACCATCCATCATAGTTGATTTCGAAATCATCAGAAACAATTTCATCGGCGTATACCTTATTCATACCTAGGGGCATTGCACAAAACATCCCCACTGATAGTGCAAGGGATGTTATCCCTGCTAAAAACCTCTTAATCCTCATATTATTACCTCACTTAATAATCTTTTCAAAGCCATCGGTTTCCCGTTCGCTTAAAATATCTTTTAAACTGTTTTGATTAAATCAACAAACAGCATTTATCTTGGAAAAGTTGTTATCGTCCGCAACACATATCGTTTTAGCAATATCAGATCAGCAGAATCCACCTGGCCATCTCCATTGGTATCTGCATTAAAAAGTTCTTCTCCCCCGAGCGCCACGCTTTTGAGTAAATGCCTTTTTAATATTGTGATATCTGCAGAATTAATCTCACCATCACCATTTAAATCCCCTATTTTTCCCTCTTTTTCATTAGGAGTCGATGTAGGTATCGGTGTAGGTGTCGGTGTAGACGTAGGTTCAGGCGCTTGGGAATTAAATTTCCACCGGCTAAAATTTAGCAAATAATTATTTCCGCCCACGAATCTAAAACATATATCCTGGACTCCTGTTACGTCACTTACTGTACAGGATTTACTTGTCCAATCCTGCCACCCCCCAGTATTTTCAACCTCACAAACTCCTATCAATCTTCCTGTAGGACCGCCCAGCCTTATTTCAATCTTTCCCCCCTCCGCATCACTTGCTACCCGAGCCTCAAAGCTGCTTGCACCATTGGAAAAATCAACACCTTTAACTTGAATCCAATCACCATTTTCTATGTATCCAACATTTCTGCCGCCTTCACTGCACTCTTCAGTTTTTATCCTTGATTCTTTATGTATATTTACAGCAGTATTTTCAACGTAGGGATCTACATATTTAAGCTGTTTTAGTCCGTCCACTGTTGGAATTACCTGCCTAATGGTACCATCAGAATTATGAAACATCTGATCAATAGCCACGTTCCTTTGGTATGTAGGTACCTCACCTCGTTGTTTAGCCAAATTCCTGTTATGGTATACAACATACCAATTCCCATTAAACTCTACAGTGGTATGGTGGTTATTGTTATTGTAATTATCAGGCGGCTGCGGAAGTAATACACCCTTATATGTGTAGCCACTAATGGGGTTATCACTTATCATATACTCGATCTTAGATGCACCTTGTGAAAAATCGCTGGCATAGGAAAAATAATATTTTCCTTTATACTTATGCACCCATGCAGCCTCGAAGAAACGTGGCGCATACATACTTGTGGCAGCCCCTACTGTGCTTATCATATCCCCTCCTAATTTAATAATTCTTATATTGTTTTCTCCATTTCCACCAAAATACATATATGCCTGACCATCATCATCTACAAAAACACCCGGGTCAAACAACCACATATTGGGTGCAGGTTGTACACCAGGGGTATTTCCCGTTATCAAAGGCCCCGGGAGTGGATCTTTAAAAGGGCCTGTAGGGCTATCACTTACTGCCACCCCGATGCCGTTCCCTCCATTGCCGTAATATAAATAAAACTTATTATTACGTTGCACAATAGAAGGAGCCCAAGATACCCCCGCCCAACTAGAATCCCTTTTGGCATTGAATACCTCCCCGTGATCTGTCCAGTTTTTTAAATCATCCGTGGATATACAAGTAATATCAGGTATATTGTAGGTCGATTGATCGGGTGTAGCATCCGAATCGTGCGAACAATAAACATAAAGCCTACCCTCATATACCAAAGCTGTCGGATCGGCAGTATACCTTTGAGAGAATATAGGGTAGTCAGCAAAGCTCCTCTTTGGTAAATGTATTGCTAAAATACCAATGATAAAAATCCAGACCCATACCCTCACAATTCTTTTTAGCATAAAATCACTCCTTAAAATTTTTATATGTTTTGATCTTGAAAAATCAATTTTTGGCCTGCAAAGACGAATATCACAGCTACGTTTGCTTATATATAATTTTCCTCCCTATATAACTTGTACGGGGTATATTCATTTTTGGGGTGGGATTTTCATTAATTGATCTATATATTATGTATACATAGAGCTATTTTACCTCGATCCCTATATAAGTTGCATCCTTCCTTTCAAGATCCGTACTTATTTCTTCAATATGAAGTTCAAACAGCCTATGTCTTATATATCTGTCAGTATAATTAAAAGACTGGAAGGAAATCATATTCTCATCTGCTAATCCCGATACTATCCTAAATGTTGCATCATTTTTAAATAAATCTTCATCCTCATATTTTTTAAGGATAATTCTAAAATTTTCATGCTTAAGATAGTATCCTGGGCGACTCTTCGATTCGAAGGAAACACAATCCGGATCTGCAAGTCCGCGAACTACCTTAAATACATAATCTTCTGCCGTTTCTGCATTATTTGAGATTACGCCGCTAAATGATTTATTGCATATAAAATGACCACGGTAATTACTGGATTCAAACCTCATAAATGCTGGAATACTAACTGTGGAAGTCGGTGTCGGTGTATTGGTATTCTCCGGCTCTGGTGTTGCTGTTGGCTTTGGTGTATATGTGGGTATCAATGTTGGTTTTTCTGTAGGTCCGGGTGTTGGGGTCGTAACGGGACTGGGTGTAACACCCGTTATAGTATCCTCTATGTCGGAAGGCTCAGGCTTTGGCGTTGACAATGAACCCTTACTGGTGGGATTTAAAATATCTTCCTTCCCCTCTCCTAACCCTTCTAATAATTCGGTTAGGCTGACATTTCTCGCTTCTTCAAGGGAATAAGCTTCCCCCATATCCTTTTGCTTTTCATACAGCATGTATCTTCCCGTCGATATCCCCTGCTTTTTAGCCGCAGCCCTGTCATTAATATCTGCTTGAATGAAATAAACATCGACACGTTCCCTTACCTTTACATCATCCTGTAGTGAGTTTATAATATGGTTAAGTTTTTCTTGCTTATTCTGTTGTTTATCATGCTGAACGACTTCGGTATTAAGCGTGCTAGATACCAGCATATAACCCTTTTCGCTCCCCCTCCCAGGATCCTTTCCATTTACCTCGTTGATTATGGCATCAACCACCTCTAAGATATTCATCTTCTTCGCCCTCAATTTTCTAACAACAGCCTTTGAATCCTTATTCAAAGAAACCAGGTTCAAAACATCACCAATATCATCTATATATATCTCGATGCTCGGATTTATATCGACACCTACGTAAGCAAAAACCTCCGGTCCTTGCGGACTGTTATTTATATTGATTATTCCGATAAAATTTAAAAAATAGATCATTACAAGCAATATACAGGCCGCCCCCAAAACGGGCATATAAAAAGTTGCATTTCTTTTAATAATTTTTTTTTTAGAAAATTCAACTTCCTTACCCACATAAATTGTAGGGTTTCTTCTGACATAGTAGCATTGGAAGTCATTCGTAGCCACCACCGCTTTGTTTTTTGTAAGTTTTAAGACAACACCCTTGTATCTCATTTTTATCCCCCTTAAAATGCAGGCTATAATAGATATTTTCGCCTATATACATAAAACCAATTGTAGCCAAAGCTATACTAAACTCCATAGGAATCAAAACACCATGTCCAAATAATTTTTAAAGTTTTCATAATCATTGCTCTGTATTATACATAAACATATAATGAACGCCCTGTTTCTTTCGACAGTCCTTGGGTGGACATTAATTATTTTTGAAAGCTCCTTCATTTGTATATACTTCTTAGTTTTCAGTTTGTCAAAGATTCCTTTGTTTTCAACTATCTTTTTTGCGATATCCATACACATTTGCCTGGAATCTTTGTGTTTTGGCATATAGTCGGGTAATTTTTCTATGTTCAAACCAAAGCCCTTGAGTTTTTCCGTGAAATCACGAAGTTCGCAAATAAATTCATATCTTCCCGATTCCGATTCTATGTTTGATGAGCTTAGCTTCTTTTGGATTTCAGTCTCACTTTTGCTCCCAAAGTATGAGAAAGGTATTTCCCTTTTATTCACGGATGATATCTTCCTATAATAATCCATCATCCGGCTTCTTATAACTAATTCGGCAAACTTTAAAAAGCTTCTACCCTTGTTAAAGTCGAATTTATCGATGGCTTCGTCAAATGCCATTAATCCAATACTAAATTCATCGCTATTTTTTAGTTCCATCGCTCCCGATGTATAGAAGTTTGAGACAATACCCAGTATAAATGGAATATAATCCTTTATAAGTTTTTCCTTTAGATGTATATTACCATCTTTAATCTTCTTCACAATGCGAGTAGCTGTCTCACCAGTATAATTTAAAACAGCTGTAACAAATAGCATATCTATCTTCCTTCGCAAATATATTTACTGTATAAGCAGCAAAACAAAAGCCCAAAGTTGCCTGCATTTATTTAGATCCATGTGTAGTAAATTATCCAATATACCTTTTATACTACTTATACGATCTATGCATGTTTTTTGGGCTGGGAATTACAAAATCAATATAAATTTAAATCAATATATATACGTCACCCTGCGGCAGCAAGCACAATAATAATGTCGATACTCTAGCCACCACCTATTATAATACCAATATCCAAAATAATAAAAACCCTGTTCTCATATTTCGCTATACCCGAAATATACCTGCTTCGTGAATCGGTTATCTCGTCGGGTGTTTTCGTAATGTCGGAAGGTTCTATTCCCGATACCTCCGCTACCGAATCCACCAAAAGGCCTATAACCTTATCCCTAAAGTTTACAATGATAATCCTGTGATCACCATCTAGCTCTCTTTGGGTCATATTAAATTTTATCCTTAAATCTATAATGGGGATAACCTCACCCCTTAAATTAATAATGCCCAGAATATGGTCTCGAGTATTAGGAACCCCGGCTATATTGACTCCCTTGAGCCTTATAACCTCCTTAACAACCGATATGGAAATAGCGTACTCCTCCTTGCCTACGGCAAATATAATATACTGTTCGATGGATTCCATATCTATATCACCCCCATTCCTTTACGTCTATATCTTAAACTGTTCTACCTGCTCCAACAGTTTTTGTGCATTCATAGCCAGTTCTTCCGAACTTTTTGCAATTTCCTCACCGCTTGAAGATATTTCTTCGGTGACCTGAGCATTTTCGTTAATTGCATTGCTAACCTCCTCTGTCACTGCTGACTGCTGCTGCATGGATGCACTTATTTCGTTTATCAGTATACTTATAGATTGGATTTCGCTTTTGATTTCCGTTGCGCTCGCCGTTTCTTCTTCCATCGCCGCCATCAAATTACTTACCCTATCATTTATACCATTTGCGGCTACGTGTATGTTTTGGCTCTCCTTGGACTGAACTTCCATTTGCTCGGTTATATCGGCAATTATTTCAGCGGTAGTTTGGATAGCTTTAAATATGTTTTCCAAAGAATTACTGGTTTCCTTTATTAGATGGGTACCGTTTTCCACCGCCTTAGTACCCCTTTCGCTGTTTTGAACAGCCTTTGATATTTCTTCCTGTATATTTTTTATTACCTTTGCAATCTCCTTAGTTGCATTCGAGGACTCATCAGCCAGTGTTCCAATAGCTTGGGCAACAACGGCGAAACCCTTACCATGCTCCCCGGCTCTGGCAGCCTCAATAGATGCATTTAAAGCCAGCAGGTTGGTCTGCTCTGCTATATCCTTTATAAGTTCAGTAATTTCTCCAATCTGTCCTGCCGATTTACCCAGCCCGCTGGTAACTTGTGAAAGTTCTAAAATGGTATCTTGTATACCTTCCATCTGGCTGACACTTTTGTCAAGGTTTGATTTTCCCTCTCCAGCCAACCTTACAGTATCTTGGGCTTCCTTTGATGCAATCCTGGATTTTCCGGATATGGAATCAATAGATTGTCCGGTGCCTTCTATCGCTACCAAGATTCCGCTAACAGAATGATTGATATCTTCCAGGTTTCTCGTGTTTTCCCCAATAACACCCTCAACTTCCCCCATAGCATTTACAATAACCCCGACGTTTCGTGATGCTGTTTGCATGTTATCGGCCACAAGCTGTATATTTGCGGTTATCTCTTCCACGGATCCCGATATCTCCTGTGAACTTGCAGCTTGACTTTGGGTATTGCTGCTAATTTCTTCGATACCCGCACTCAATTCTTCCGATGCTGCCCCCACTATTTCCGCCGAAGAAAATACATTTTTTATTAGTTCTACCATTGAATGTTGCATTTTAAGGATTGCATTTCCCACCCTACCTATTTCGTCCTTCCTTTTCAAGTATTTAAGAGTCTCTGCATCGTCCTCTTTTAGGGTCAAATCATAATCGCCAAACCTTTCAATAGCCGCTGTCAAACTTACAATAGGGTTGGCAAAGGCTGTACTTACGGCAATGGCTAGGCCAGCACTAATAATTCCAATAACCATTATTGCCATAAACATAAACCAAGTCAAACCTTTAACGTCTTTTAGGGCATCCTTCTCTTCTGCCGTAACCCCTATAGACCATCGGGTGCCCGGTACAGGTGCAAAACCCATTATCTTCCGCTGACCCATATAATAATAACTGTCTACCCCCATTTGGCCTTCCACCATTTTATTTTTTTGGATATCGGCGAGTTGTCTAAGATCTGTATTGCTTTTTGCAATCTCTATAATATTTTCCTGGGTAAGCACCGCCTCTGGATTTGGGTGTGCAATGCTGGTACCCTCATGGTTTATCATAAAAGAATACCCATTTTCACCATAGGTTATATCTCGAATGAGGTTGCTTAGATTATTTCCATCCCGCACCCCTGCCAATACACCTATTACCTTATTATCCCTTTTTATCGGAACGGCATAAATGATTATAAGCTCCCCCGTAATTTCACTTGTATGGACATCCGATATGTACGATTCCCCGCGCAACGCCCTAATAAAATACTCCTTGTTGGCGACATTTTCTGTGGTGCCATCGCTATCTATAACGGTACCCTCGGGGTTGGCCACACCTATAGACTGATAATCCATCCTTTGCGTCTCTTTTTTTAATGCCTCTATTATGTTATCCGGATGGACATCTTCGGAAATTACCCAGTTTTCCGATAGTGTCTCCAAAAAATCAATCTGGTTCCCTATTCGAGTGCTTACCAGTTTTGCACCTTCAACCGCCATTTTTTCAAGTGCGAATTCTACCTGATTTGTTACGGCTGTTTTGGCTTTTATCGTGGAAACAATACCTAGTGCTGCTGATATAAACACCGTAAACGCCATAAAAATCAAAATAAATTCGTTCCTTATACTCTTCATATACCTCGCCCCTTCCATACATTGTTTTGGACTTTACTTCCTTTTGGACATCTCTTTCACAAGGGTCTGTACATCCAGAACATAAGCAATTCCACCATCACCCAAAATAGCAGTTCCGGATATCCCCCTTAGCTCGCCTAATATATTATCCCTGCCGGTAAACCTCTCCAGAGGTTTAATAACTACTTGCTGTTGCCCAATTACCTCCTCTATCCCTAAAATAATCTTGCTAGTCGAAAAACCTATCACGATTCCTACAAAGGATTTTTGCCTTTGTAGATCCCCAAGGGCCGATGAGCTGCATTCTTTCCCTGTATCGAACAGATCGCAAATCCTTATGATAGGTAGAATCTCGCCGCGCCAATTTAGGATCTCTTTTCCATTTGCGAACCTTACTTTTTCCTCATATTCGCATTCCTTAATTCTCAATATTTCGATAATAGAAAGCAACGGCAATGCAAACCTGCACTTTCCGGTTTTTATTAGAAGTGATTGAATAATAGCCAATGTGAGGGGAAGCTTAAACGTTATGGCAAGACCCTGTCCCCTAACATTGTTAATATCAATGATTCCGTTAATCTTTTCAATATTATCCCTGACCACATTCATCCCCACACCACGCCCTGATATATCGGTTACCTTTTCCGTAGTTGAAAAACCCGGCATGAAAATAATCTCTAATACCTCTTTTTCGGTAAGGGCATCTATGTCGTCTCTGGTTAGTAAACCCTTTT